>DAOUTV010000237.1 GCA_030668505.1 Desulfobacterales bacterium
AAGGTGGGTGTCATCCCGGATGCCGAGGCCATCACTTTCCAGAGCGCGCTCTTCAGTGCAGGCAATCCTGTTGAGGTCCACTTGTCTTTGGACGATCACGACCAGCTTTTGGCCGCGGCAGACGAACTCAAGGCCGAAATAAAGGGTTATCCCGGGGTATTTGATGTGAGCGACAGTTTCTTGCCGGGAAAACAGGAAATGCAACTAAAACTCAAGCTGGCTGCCCGCAGCCTGGGCCTGACGTTAAACGACTTGGCCCAGCAGGTTCGGCACGCCTTTTACGGGGCCGAGGCTCTGCGTTTGCAGCGGGACCAGGATGAGGTCAAGGTCATGGTTCGCTACCCGGAGCCAGAGCGCAAGTCCTTGGGCCACGTGGAAGAGATGCGCATCCGCACGCCCGACGGCACCGAGGTTCCTTTCAGTCAGGTGGCCGAGGTGAAGATGGAGCGGGGATATGCTTCGATAGAGCGCGCTCAGCGCCTCCGGGTGATCAAGGTCACCGCCGACGTGGATGAGACTGTGGCCAACGCCAATGAGGTTCGCATGGATTTAGAGAGCCGTTTTTTGCCGCAACTTAAACACAACCATCCCGGCTTGCGGTACACTATAGAAGGAGCCGGCAAGGAACAGAAGGAGTCCATGGCCGATGTCGGCAGGGGCTTTGTCATCGCCCTCTTTTGTATCTACGCCCTGTTGGCCATTCCTTTCAGGTCGTTTACCCAGCCCCTTATCGTCATGTCGGCCATCCCTTTTGGTCTGATCGGTGCTGTGTTGGGACACCTGATTATGGGGCACAACCTCAGCCTTATGAGTTTGTTCGGTATCGTCGGCCTGGCCGGCGTGGTGGTCAATGACTCCCTGGTGTTGATTGACGCGACCAATCGCATCCGTAGTCAAGGGACAGACGCCCATAATGCGATTACCCGGGCCGGAGCCCTGCGTTTCAGAGCCATCATCCTCACATCACTGACCACGTTTGCCGGCTTAACCCCCATGCTCTTGGAGCGTAGCATACAGGCTCAATTCCTAATCCCCATGGCCATAAGCCTTGGATTCGGCGTGCTCTTCGGCACCGGCATCACGTTGCTGTTAGTTCCTTCCCTCTATATGATTTTGGACGATATGCATGATCTGACGGCCAACATTAAGTCTAAGCTCGCTATTCGGCCAACAACCTGAAGGCTTCGCTCGGCAGACTCCGGCGCCTTCCTCGCTCATCATGCGATTTTCGATATGCAAAGGCTCCTTGTGTTACTGGAGAGCCTTTTTTGAGAACAATGATGATTCAGCAAGAGGACAAGAAGATGAAGATATTGAAGGAGTTAGCGCGAGTCCATGCAAAGGCTTTGAGAGAAGAACTATAGCTAGTTTCCATCCATAAATGGCCCTTTTCCACAATCGCCGACTTCGCCAAAGTAGCCTCGGCTACGACGGCTGAACGGCTGAATCGGCGTCAATCAGCTGGAGGCTGACAAGACTGCGGAGTTGCTTGTGCGACGTACCTCGGTACGCCTCCGCGCAACCCCTTGTTTTCCTTGACCTTGCGGAAAATTGCTCATTTCTGAATTGGAAACCTACGCTTGTGCCCATTGAGTTTTTACGATTCGTGGATGGGCACTAGCTAGAATTTTTTGAATATCAATGATGCCTGATCCTCGGCTTCTCCTGTATTGTGGCTTTTCCAAAAAGTATCTGGGTAATATGTTGCTATGACTTGGCTACATTTGTCACACCACATCATAGCGCCTAACTCCTTACCAAAATCGGTAAGAGTTGAATTCAGTTGGCCATCCAAAAAAGGAATTAAAGTATATTCCTCCTTTGCATCACGAGCGCAATCTACACAAAGATGTCGAATGCGGCCATGCTGGTCTTTATTCCTGAATGCCGCTATGCCCTGAAGGCTAAAACGCATCACACCCATCTTAATTTTCCTTCCTTTCTCTTAGAAGTCTGTATCTGGTTCTATGTTTTGTGAAAGCCAAAAAAACTGTATGTCCTCAACACTAAAAAAGAGAAAAGGCTTTATACCACGACTACCGCAAAATGTCAAGTATATTGTGATTTTGGCCCTGCAAAACACCACATATAGTATTTAGCGTTTGAACCGGGGGACAGGGAATATGCTTTTAACGCTTTACTTCGCTAAGAACTTTTGGCAAAAATGGCCAAAATAGAATCGTCAAAGAGTTTTGAAACAGCTTATAGGAGAAAATCCGTCATGGTTCAGATGAAAAGACTTTAATCAGAGAGGAAAGCCATGGCTACCGCTAATAAAGAATCATTCATTTTGGCCGGAGATATTGGGGGAACCAAAACGAATCTGGGTCTCTTCATAAGGGGGAAAAGGCGCCCTATTTTGAAGGTCTCGGAGAAGTATGCCAGCCCTGAGGCCCCCAATCTCGAGAATATCATTGACCGCTTTTTGGGCTTGCACGAGGTTTCGGTTTCCAACGCCTGTTTCGGCGTTGCCGGCCCTGTCAAAAATGGCAGGTGCAAGACTACAAATCTTCCTTGGGATGTTTCTGAAAGAAAGCTCAAGAATCGTTATGGCTGGGACCGGGTTCTACTGGTAAACGACCTGACGGCACTAGCTTGCGCCATTCCGATTCTGACAAAGCGCGAGCTATTTTCCTTGAACAGGGCAAGGACAGATAGAAAAGGAAACCTGGGCCTGATCGCTCCCGGCACAGGGCTGGGCGCTGCCCTGATGATCTGGAAAGATGGCCAGTATGTTCCCGTTCCCTCCGAGGCGGGCCATGCTGATTTTGCCCCAAAAAATGAAGCTGAATTCTACTTATGGCAATACCTTCACCAGCGTGTGGGTCACGTGAGCACGGAAAGGGTTTTATCAGGCCCCGGGCTTTTTATTATTTACTGCTGGCTGAAATATACCGGCCAAGGCACAGAGCCGACATGGCTGAGCCATAAGATGAAAGAGGGCGATTTGCCAAAGGTGATCTCCGAGGCCGCCCTCGTCGAAGGAGAGCCCCTGTGCGTGAAAGCCCTGGACCTATTTGTGTCAATATTTGGAACTGCCGCAGGAAACTTGGCATTAACCGGATTGACTAGGGGAGGAATCTACCTTGGAGGCGGGATTGTCCCAAGGATCTTGCCCAAGCTACGGGAAGGCCTTTTCATGAGTGCCTTTATTGATAAGGGAAGGTTCAGCGGTTTGCTTTCTCATATACCGGTCCGAGTCATCTTAAATGACAAAGCGGCACTGATAGGTGCTGCGGTTTGCGCCTTGGGCTAGTGGTCACATCTTTCCATGCTGTTGCCTCTTGAACATTGAAGCAATTGCTCTCCAGCTTTCCCTTCATCACCGACGGACATCTCATTTGTTCAACTCAGTTTTTTATCGTAAAGAGTTACCATATAAGGCTAAGAAGCGCCTATATTGATTTCTAAAACGGCTTATGTTAACTGTGTAAGACCTGGGTTGAGCGGTTCAACGTTCACGGTTCCCGGTTGAAGATTTCTAACTGGCTGTTAACAAGCCGACTTCGCCAAAGTAGCTTTAGCTACGAGCCGACTTCGCCATAGTAGCCTCGGCTACGACGGCTGAACGGCTGAAAAGGATGACGCGTCAATAAAGAAAGTTCACCGTTCAAAGTTCATAGGTTCAAAGGTTGTTAACCGTGAACCCTGAACCCTTGTATAGTAGACTATAACCTTTGAACCGTGAACCCTGAACCTGGAACCGATCACTTTAGGTAAGACAAATAACAGGAGAAAGTTATGAAAAGCTATCGAAAAGAACTGTGGTTTGAGGTGCCGACCCGGCGGGCGCTTATAAACATTACCCCCCAGGTTGAAGACTGCCTCAAGGAAAGCGGCGTCAAAGAGGGTTTGGTACTCTGCAACGCCATGCACATTACTGCTTCTGTGTTCATAAATGATGATGAGTCCGGACTTCACCACGATTATGACGTCTGGCTGGAGCAGTTGGCACCACATGAGCCTGTTGCACAATATCGGCATAACGTGGGCGAGGACAACGCAGATGCCCATATGAAAAGACAGATTATGGGACGTGAAGTGGTCGTTGCCGTGACGGAGGGACGGCTCGATTTCGGTACCTGGGAACAGATTTTTTACGGTGAG
>DAOUTV010000161.1 GCA_030668505.1 Desulfobacterales bacterium
AAGGGGGACTTTCAAGGGCTCCCCCCTTTCCTAAAGGGGGGCCGGGGGGGATTTTGAAGGGCATCAGGTTCATGAATTGATCCTTAATTCAACAGCATTGACCCTAACCCTCCCCCGTTTCAGCCGTTCAGCCGTCGCAGCCAGTGCTTTGGCGAAGTCGGCTCGTAGCCAAGGCTACTATGGCGAAGTCGGCCAAGGGGGAGGGAATTTGGGGTGTTTATGGATGGACACTAATTAGATGGGATGTCCTCGTAAAGTTTTGAATTTCGATTTTTTGATATTAGGGGTTCGGATTTAATCAACAAGCACAACCGGTTACTGGGCATAACGAATCCGCCTCGGCCGGAACTGCTAAACAACACCAACTTCACAACTAACCCGAAACCTTGGATACGAGATCTGCCAGTGCGTTTACAAATAACTGGTCATCACAAACTGTCTTGGCGCGCAGCAAGGTGATGCCCGCTTGCCTTGCCGTGTCCATTGCTTCGATGTCAAGGTCGTACAATACCTCGATGTTGTCGGACACGAAACCGATAGGCACGACAACCACGTGCTTGACCCCGCCGGCTCCGAGTTCCCGCAAGACATCGTTGACGTCCGGCTCCAGCCAGGGATCTTGAGGCCGCCCACTGCGGCTCTGGTAAGCGAGTTTCCAGTTTGCATGATCTAGCTTTCCGGCCACAAGTCTTGCCGAACGATCCACTTGCTTGGCATAAAGTTCGACCTTGGGATCACTGTGCGGGAGGCTATGGGCGGTGAATAGGATATGGGCAGCCTGGCGATCGGGTGCGGGGAGTTGTTCCAGGCATTGCATAACCCTGTTTGAGGCAGCCTGGATAAACCCGTGAAGTTCGAACAGCGGCTCCGTGTACTCAACGCTCAGGTTGATGTCGGCTTTGGCTATGGCGTCGGCAACATCGGTTTGATACTGATCCCAACTCGATTTACTCTGGTAAACAGACATGATCAGACCAACGGCACGGTTTATCCCATCGTGGCTCATCTGCCGCACTGTGTCTACCAGTAGCGGGTGCCAGTTACGCATGCCTACGTAAACCGCCAACGGCATGCCCAGATTCTTCAAGGTAGCTTTCAATGCCTGTGCTTGGCGAAGAGTTACCTCATTTACTGGAGATTTGCCCCCAAATAGTTCATAGTGACGGGCAACACTCTCAAGGCGTTCCGCTGGGACACGACCCTGGGTGACATTCATGAGAAACGGGCGGATATCCTCGGGCTTTTCCGGTCCACCGAAACCGATTATTATCACAGCGTCGAATCTATTCTGGTTCTTGGTCATAGTTTCATGAGACCTTTTTTTAGACTCAAAGCTGATAATCTCGTAAAAAGTCGAAAAACACCATTTTTTGTCATTCCGGCGAAAGCCGGAATCCAGTTTTTTCAATTGGTTACAGAGTTTCTGGACTCCGGTTTTCACCGGAGTGACGACTTTTTACGAATGCATCAAAGCTCAAAGGCCGAAGTTGAAGAAATTTCCTATACTTTCAGCTATGAGCTTTCAGCTATGAGCTACTGAGCTATCAGCTTTCAGCGGGCCGACAGTTCGTGGACTGCATCCACCAGTTCGGCTACATTTTCCGGAGGCATATCAGGCGAGATGCCGTGGCCTAGATTGAAGATGTGTCCAGGTCGGCCTGCAGCCTTGTCCAAAATGGCTTGCACGTGGTCGCGAATTTCATTAGGCGATGTATACAACACGACAGGGTCCATGTTACCCATTACCGCCACGTCATCACCGAGCACGGACCAAGCTTCTGCCAGATCCGCACGCCAATCGAGCCCGATCACATCCCCACCGGCTTCTTTCATCAACGGCAACAATGCCGGGTTGCCCGTACTGAAGCTGATCACAGGGGCAGATTTGTCAATTCCCTCCACAAGTCGCTTAAGGTGGGGCATTACATACTGTCGGTAATCATCGGGCGACAGAGAACCGACCCAACTATCGAAAAGCTGGACAGCATCGGCCCCCGCGGCAATCTGGAAGTTAAGGTATTCACTAAGGATCTTTGTCAGGCGTTCCATCAGGGCATGCCATGCAGCCTTATCCCGGTACATCATGGTCTTGGTCTTGGCAAAATGGCTAGATTTTCCGCCTTCGATCATGTAAGATGCAATAGTAAACGGTGCTCCCGCAAAACCGATCAGCGCAATATTGGGGCGAAGGGCCCGGCGCGTGATCTTGATGGCATCAAATACATAACTCAGCTCGTTTACGTCAGGGTAGTTCAGCCGGTCCACGTCTTCCCGTGTTCGTATGGGGTTATGAATGACCGGACCTTCTCCCTTGACGAATTCCAGGTTGAGGCCCATTGGTTCGGTGACAAGAAGGATGTCTGCAAAAATAATGGCCGCATCCACGCCGAGGCGGTCTACCGCCATCAATGTTACTTCTGCAGCAAGCTCAGGTGTTTTGCACAACTCCAACATCGAAACTTTTTTTCGAATTCTCAGGTATTCACGCTGATACCGCCCTGCTTGCCTCATAATCCAGACGGGCGTGTATGGGGTCTGTTCGCGCCGGCATGTCTTCATAAAAACAGAATCTTTGATGGTCGGCTCTGCGTCGATACCTGGTTGCCAAACCATGTCAATGCGCCGCCATTGATTCGTGTCAATCTTGTTCGCAAAAGCTGTCCGCTTCTTATGAAGAAGATCGCCGCCACGGCGCGCCATTTCTCGTACCAGGTGAACCATTTTTGTGGTATCGGGTTCGTAATCGACGGTCAACCCTTGTCCTGTGATGGCTCGGCTGGCAATGGGTCCCACAGATCCGATGCAAACCCGCTTGAATGCCTCCAACAGTTGTCTTTCGACGTTGTTCGTCCTTGCGACCTGGAAGAGATGTCGCACCTGGGTTGAGCTTGTAAACAAAGCAAAGTCTACACGCTCTGGGCCTTCAGAAATTATGTCGTGGATAGCTCTGCGAAGTGGTTCGATATCTTCCGGCAACTCCCATCGATAAACCGGCACGGGTAAAACCTTAGCCCCACGTTCTTCCAAAGACGTAATCAGTTCGGGATTAGACTGCCCATATTCTTGCACCGCCACTTGCTTGTTACTGATCGGATATTGCTCGTCGAGCGTTATGAGCAAATCGGGCCACGTGTTTGGCTTGGGAACAAGGATAGTTGGTGCAAGCCCCATCTCCTTCAATGCAGCCGAGGGTTTGGGCCCAAGTGCTACGATTTTTATCGACTTAAGCGCTTCAATAAATTTGATAGTGGAATACTTGGTAGCAACTGCCTTGACCAGCAGCCTAGTGCCGACACCGGTCATCAGTATAAGCAAGTCAATCTGGCCGGCGAGTAAAAGCTCGGCAAAGGCGAGGGCCTCACGATTGTGCTCTAAGGAAATTTCCCTCATGCTTGGCGCAATGATCGGTTTCCCTCCGGCTTCCTTTATCAGCTCGGCCATCGCGGCGCCTTGACGACTTTCAAACGAGGCAACTCGCAGGCCCTTGAAATCGATGGGCATAATAATCCTTTCATTGGTACCTTAGTTCTGAAATTCGTATTTTTTCTGGCAGAACATTGTTGCTGTGTTCAACAAAAAGTGAACTAAAGTGCCTAAGGTGAGCTAAAGTTAATGTGCACGCCTTCGGCGTGGTCAGTCTTAAAAACAGGTTGCGCCAGAGGCGCATTCCTCAACTTTAGGCACTTTAGTTCACTTTAGGCACTTCTTTATTGTTTCCGGCTTGTCCGGGTTAGGAGAAGGCGATAAGTGAACGTGATGTAACTATTGAAAAAATCAACATTTATTTTTAGTGTATATAGGAAAAAGAAGGTTGAATGTCAAGGCTAAACCAGGTGCTTATGCCGGACTGCAATACTCCAACAATAGATATGGTCTGGCTTGGAGAGATGGATTAAATATATAGGTTTTTTCTCGTTTTGAGTTGAAATCTGGGCCGCGCTGTTTTATGAGGGCTCATGAAAATCGGCAACCTGGTCTTAGATAACCCCCTCATACTTGCTCCTATGGCCGGGATCACCCAACTCCCCTTTAGACGGCTTGCTAGAGAGGCGGGATGTGCCTTAGTCGTGACTGAGATGGTAAGCGTGAAAGGTCTTGTCCACGGCTCGAAAAAAACCGCAGAACTTCTGATGAGCCATCCCAGCGAGCGGCCCCTTTCAGCCCAAATATTCGGGGCGGACCCGGAGGTTATGAAAGAGGCTGCTCAGAGAGTACAGGGCTTGGGCGCAGATATCATTGATGTTAACCTGGGTTGTTCAGTACGAAAGGTGTTAAGACAAGGGGCCGGTGCTGCCCTGATGCGTGAGCCGGAAAAGTTGGAGACAATCTTGAAAGCGATCCGAAGTGCAGTCAGTCTTCCTTTAACCGTCAAAATGAGAACGGGTTGGGAGCCTTCAGGAGAGCAGGCCATAATAGCAGCACGAATTGCCGAAGATTGTGGAGTTGATGCTGTGGCCATTCACCCCAGGACTGCGATTCAGGGTTTTAGCGGCAGGGCAGACTGGTCTGTAATCGCCAGGCTCAAAGATTCGGTTGCTGTTCCGGTTATAGGAAACGGAGACATTCAGGGACCGGATGATGTACTCAGGATGCAACGGGAAACCGGGTGCGACGGTGTTATGATAGGGCGGGCTTCTATCGGAAACCCCTGGATTTTTGCCCAAGCACTTGATCTCATGCACTCCAGAACCCCCGGGCAGCCGGACTTCCCCAAACGTCTTGATACAGTGCTTCGTTATATTGAGTATTCTGTCGACCATTTCGGAGAAGATCGGGCTGTGTTCATGATGCGAAGCCGGCTCGGCTGGTTTACCAAGGGCCTTCCACACAGCAGTCGTTTCCGGGACACCATCGCCCGCTTAAAAAACAGACAGGATATGGTGGATGCAGTGCATGCCTTTTTTAGCTAGTTTCCATCCATAAATGGACCTTTTCCGCAATCTCGGCGTCAATCAGCCGGAGGCTGACAAGACTGCGGGTTTGCTTGTGCGACGTACCTCGGTACGCCTCCGCGCAACCCCTTGTTTTCCTTGACCTTGCGAAAAATTGCTCATTTCTGAATTGGAAACTTAGGCTTGTGCCCATTGAGTTTTTACGATTCATGGATGGGCACTAGCTAAGTGCATCCCGCGATTTTGCTTTAGCAGGTGCGACCAGTACGTGACCAAGTTGTTTTTGCTCAAGCCCTAACCGAAAGCCTAAACAAAGGAGATAAGATGACAGGACTTTTATTTATCGACGATGAGGAAGGGGTAAGACGCTCCATAACACGGGCACTGAAGCGGGAGCCTTATACTATTTACACTGCGGAAAACGGCGAAATGG
>DAOUTV010000092.1 GCA_030668505.1 Desulfobacterales bacterium
AGATCATCCTGGATATGCTTTGCCAGATAGATATCTCCCTTCTTGGTTTTCATGATTCTTTTGATCGCCTCAGATTCTATCCGCTTGTTCCCTGTGATGATGACCTCTGCAACTTTTTCCCGTCTATATATCTTCATCCCAAGGTCTCTGGCCAGCCTTTGAACAGAATCGAGCAAAGTCTCAAGGCCCTCCCCTGCCACATGAACGGACTCTGGAGGGGCATCCCCATCTGATTCCATAGCCTTGACATCCAAACTGAAGCGTTTACCAATCTTGGTAAAACTCCCCCATATCACAACATCAGCTCCTACGCGGAGCCCAAATGTCCGCAAACGGTTTAGGCCGCCTTCCTCGGTACCCGGCACTCCCTCAATTGGTTCGCCAGGCTCCACGACCACAACTCCTTCGTCTTTTAGTTGTTTTTCAACAAGATCCCGGATCTGCCCACTTAAGTAGTCCAACCTTTCAGGAGCATGAACTTCGAACGGCAGGACAACAACACGAACCTCCTCCTGAGCTATTGCGCTGGTTCCACAAAACAGTAGCATTGACACAAACAATAACCACTTGAACATCCACACCTCAGCTTGGTTCGCCCCGCTCATAATTGGAGTAGTGGAGTACTGGAATACTGGAGTTAATACTCCAGTACTCCAACACTCCATGATTCCATTTAGTCTACCGGCAATACTTTGCCGTCTATGAGTGTCACCCTGCGGGATAACTTTTTGGCTAACTTAGTGTTGTGAGTGACCACCACCGCTGTAATGCCATCGTCGCGGTTCAATGTGATTAAAAGATCATGTATTGACTCGGCAGTCCTGGCATCCAGATTTCCTGTAGGCTCATCTGCCAATAGGATCGATGGTTTCAATACCAGGGATCTTGCCACAGCCACTCTTTGCTGCTCTCCCCCTGACAGCTCCCCAACATGGTGCCTGAGGCGATCGCCCAAGCCCACCCGAGTTAGGATAGCCTCGGCCCGCTCACAAGCCTCTTTGGTATTCATACCTTTTATCAAGGCAGGCATCAGGGTATTTTCCAGGGCATTGAATTCCGGCAGCAGGTGGTGAAATTGAAATACAAAGCCAATGGTCTGATTGCGAAAAGAGGCAAGCCCTTGCTCATCGTAAGCGAAAACGCTTTCTCCCTGATAAAGGACCTCGCCATGGTCCGGTCGTTCTAAAGTACCCATAACATGGAGAAGGGTCGACTTACCCACACCTGAAGCCCCCTCAATAGCTACCATCTCACCCTTGTAAATGTTCAGATCCACACCGCGCAACACGTCAACACGGTTACCATTGGTAGTAAAAGATTTCCGGACATCTGTGAGACTTATCAATGGCTGCTGGCTATTCATACCTGATGGCTGCGGCAGGGTCCAATCTGGACGCCTGGTAGGAAGGATAAAGCGTAGCCAAAAAGCTGATGGCTATGGCAGACAGGGCTATCAGAACCACGTCTACTACCTGCACCCTTACGGGAAGCGTGGAAATGTAGTAGACATCGCTGGGGAGTTTCACAAATTCATACCGCTTCAACAAAAAACAAAGCACGCTCCCTCCCATTATTCCGAGGAAGGTACCAACAATGCCAATGACGAGACCATCAAACATAAAAATCTTCATGATGCTTTTACTGCTGGCACCCATAGATTTGAGTATGGCTATATCTTTAGTTTTCTCCATGACCATCATAATCAGGGTGCTGATGATATTGAAGGCGGCCACTAAAATAATTAAAACCAAGATTATAAACATCACAGTCTTTTCCAGTTTCAAGGCCGAAAAAAAATTTTTGTTCATTTGCATCCAGTCCTGTGTCCAATAGGCAGGCCCTAGACAATCGAGAACAGACCTTGAGACCCCGTCAACTCCGTAAATGTCATCCACCTTAACCTCAATGCCATGAACCGATTGACCGAGTCTGAGGAGTTGCTGCGCCGACTCAACGGAAACGTAGGCAAAGGATGCGTCATAGTCGTACATGCCCGAATCAAAAAGACCCACGACTTTGAACTTCTTCATATGAGGTATGCGGCCTCCAATCGGCGTCAAGCTACCACCAACGGGTGACACGATGTAGACTTCGTCTCCCGGATACGCCGCCAACAGCCTGGAAAGTTCCTTTCCCAGTATGATACCGGGTGGAACACCTCCGCTACTAAGAACCCGCAAATCAGTGTCCTTTACACTTTTTTCCAGGTCCACCACCCGTCCGGCCCTTGAAGGATCAATCCCTCTCAAGATAGCCCCTGAAA
Organism: Desulfobacterales bacterium; assembly: GCA_030668505.1. Lineage (GTDB taxonomy): Bacteria > Desulfobacterota > Desulfobacteria > Desulfobacterales. The sequence continues at coordinate 2,264 of DAOUTV010000092.1, forward strand.
CGCCGGAACCATGACGGAGCATGACCTGGCTGTAAATATAGGGGGCCGTAGCTTTTACACCCTCCACGGCCTCAATCTTTTTCATGACCTCCTTCTGATGGTCTATTTTACCAGAGCGGCTCATCACCCTTATATGGGCATTTGCCCCCAATATCTTGGATTTAATGTCTGTCCCGAATCCGGTCATCACCGCGAGCACCACCATCATAGCCATTACTCCAAGCATAACCCCTGCGACGGAGATGACCGTGATAACCGAAATAAAAGCCTGCTTTCGTCTGGCCCGAAGATATCGAAGACCAACAAAGAGTTCAAATGACATAAGTAGTACTTCGTTAAGAGAAGTGAGCTAAAGTGCCTAAAGTGAGCTAAAGTGCCTAAAGTTAAAGGAATAAAGCTCGTTCTTGCAAAAAGCCTTTCTCAAATCCTCAACTTTAGGCATTTTAGTTCACTTTAGTTCACTTTTTCTGTTGACCAGTCCTTTTAAGCTGCGGGAAAAGGATCACTTCACGAATAGAAGCCGCATTGGTCAGCAGCATGACAAAGCGGTCAATCCCAACACCCTCGCCTGCTGTAGGAGGCATGCCGTATTCAAGCGCCATAACGTAATCTTCATCCATATAGTGAGACTCCTGGTCACCAGCCTCTCGGTTCGCAACTTGATCCAAAAAACGCCTTCTCTGGTCAACAGGATCGTTTAATTCCGAAAATCCGTTGGCAATCTCCCGTCCCCCAATAAAGAGCTCAAATCGCTCCGTGATGTTAGGGTCTGAACTGTTCCTCCTGGCAAGGGGTGAGATCTCTACAGGATAGTCTACAACAAACGTCGGTTCAATCAGCTTCGGTTCTACCAACACATCAAATAGCTTAGCCAGGATCTTCCCAACCCGTTTTGCTTTTCTAATTTCAATTCCCTGTGATCCGGCAAAATCGAGCAAACGCTCTCTATCGTCCAGTATAGAAGGGTCAATGCCGCCCAGTTCAATCAACGCATCTTTCAGCGTTAACCGACGCCATGGCCCGGTCATATCAATCGTGTTCTCCTGATACTTAAAGTGCGTCTCTCCCAAAACCTGCTGCGTCACAAATCCGAACATCTCCTCGGTAAGAGACATGAGATCTTTGTGGGTCGCATAGGCTTGATAAAACTCCAACATGGTAAACTCAGGATTGTGCTGGCTTGAAACCCCCTCGTTTCTGAAGCTCCGATTAATCTCAAAGACCCGATCAAACCCTCCAATCACCAGTCGCTTCAGGTAAAGCTCCGGTGCAATCCGCAAAAAAAGACCCATCCCGAGGGCGTCGTGGAAGGTCTCAAAAGGGGTTGCCTCAGCCCCACCGGGTATGGGCTGCATCATGGGTGTCTCCACCTCCATGAAACTCCTCTCCAGGAAAAAATTACGGAAGGCTTGAACGATATGAGCCCTCTTGATAAAAATATCCCGAACATTCGGGTTCATGACGAGATCAAGGTATCTTTGACGGTATCGTTTTTCCGGATCCCTTAATCCGTGGAATTTTTCCGGCAGTGGTCTGATTGCCTTGCAAAGGAGTCGGATCTCTTTGGCCAGAAGCGTCCACTCACCTGTCTTGGTCTGAAACACGACACCCTTTATTCCGATAAAGTCGCCAACGTCAAATTGTTTGAACAGGGCATAGGGTTGCCGGCCGATCTCGTCTTGTTTAACGTACGCTTGAAGCTGTCCGGTATAGTCCCTGAAATGGAAGAAGGCCGCCTTTCCAAAAGATCTGAGCCCCACGATGCGGCCTGCCATAGCAAACATGGCCGTACCGTCCACGGCATCTGCCAGCTGATCAATGTGCTTTCTAACTGCTTCAACCGTGTGTGATACCTTGAAGTCGTTGGGATAAAGATCAATGTCCTCATCAGCCAACGCCCTTGCCTTCTCATGTCGCCGGCGGATTACTTCGCTTGTTTCGTCCATATTGCCACACTCATAATTCAGAAATCGTTATTCGTTCACTTAAATCCAATCACGAAGGTACTAACGCACTAAAAAAACTGGTAGTTTCCTTTTCACGATTTACGTCTACACGATTCAAGATTTGCGATTGAGCTAACCTATTTGCCTGGAGGTGTCAAGGTAAAAGGCCCGGCGGGTCTATTCTCTTGAGGTACAGCTTGAAGGTACTCCCTTGGCCCTGCTGACTTTCAACATCCAGTCGCCCGTCGTAAGATTCCAGAAGCCGGTGGACAATAGAAAGTCCCAAGCCGGTTCCGTGGGCCTTGGTAGTAAAAAAGGGATTGAAGATTTTGCTGATAGTATCTTCCGACATGCCGCTGCCGGTGTCCTTAACAGTCACCTGAACCATATCTTCTACTATATTCAAGGATACTTGTATGGTTCCAGTCCCATCAATAGCCTGAGCAGCATTCAAAAATAAGTTCCACAGGATCTGGCGTGTATGCTTAGGGTCCATCTCCGTCCATACATCAGAAGCAAGGTCTTCAACCACGGTAATTCTGTCCTGGCAAAAACCATTTTTTTTGAAAAGCTGTAATGTGTCGCCAATGGCTGAACTCAGCTCCACAGGTTCTATTTCCTCGGGACTGGGACGTGCAAACAAAAGGAAATCATTGGTCAAGGCGTTTAGCCGGTCGGTTTCCCTTAGCACGATATCCATTAGTTTTCTGGCCACAGGGGTGTTGTTGACCTCTTTCTTAAGCAGCTGGGTTGAGCCGCTCATGGCTGCCAGCGGATTCTTTATTTCATGGGCAATGCCGGCTGCCATCTCTCCAATGGCGGCCAGCTGCTCCACCCTCTTTACATGCTCTTCCATATTTTTGAACGCGGTTAAATCTTGAAAAATTAGCAAATCACCTATTGACCTTCCATCAGGCTCTTTCAATGAAGACATGGAAAAACCCAAATAACCTGGGGTCCCGTCCTTTTTCCTAAACTCAACATCATAACGGTATGGTTTTTTTTTGAGGGGGGCGTCTTGTGTGGCCACCCGCTTAACCGCATCGGGGAATATGCTTGACAAGGGTCTTTCCAGCACTTCTTCTCTACTATGCCCGGTTATCATCTCGGCTGCTCGATTAAAGCTGGTTATAATACCGGTAGGGGTCAATGTAAGAAGTCCGCTATCCATACTGTGTACAATGCTGGCATTAATAGCCTCCAACTGTTCCAGGTCTTTTTGTTTCGCTTTAAGCTCTTTCTCCGTCCTGAGGGTCTGTTGAGCAAGCCAGCTGCTCAAGAAGGCAACCAAGAAGCAGGCCACCATAGTCATAATGATCTTGTAAAGCACATAGGACTCCTCGCATCCCTCTATGCTCATGCTGGCCGGGGTATAAAACGGCTTCAAAATTCCGTAGTATTCCAGATCTATCATGACCCCGTACTGAATGCTGCAAAGGGTCGCCATAATCAGGCTCCCTCTTTTGTAAAGAAGAATACTGGCGTATACAATAACCACCAGGTAAAGGAAGGAGAAGACACTGGCAATGCTGCCGGTCACATAGATAAGAAAAGTAACAAACAGAGTGTCCAACCCGATTTGGATATAGACGAATCTGAGACTGGGCCCGAGTCGTTTAAAGACTATAACGTATATGAACGTGAGGGCATAGACGGATGCAATTAGGCCGTAAAGCACCAAGAGAGGGGGGGTGTCGTGGGATTCACGATACTTGAATTGAACCAGGATGCTTGAGCCGAGAAGAACGGTGACAAATACAACTCGCAAAAACATCAACCACTGGAGTCTTCCAGACAAGTATTCGTGTGAGGCTTGTTCCTTAGAAGTAACTCCGGCCACCATCCTAATCGCCGCCGACCATCCCGGCCATCTTGAAGATAGGCAAATACATGGCAATAACCAGCCCACCGATGGTAACACCCAAAAAGACCATCATAAAGGGCTCAATCATTGCGGTCAGATTCGAAACTGCAGCATCTACCTCATCATCGTAAAAATCGGCTATCTTATCCAACATGGCATCCAGGGCTCCTGTAGATTCTCCCACTGCCACCATCTGACACACCATGGATGGAAACACCCCGCTCTCGGTCAGGGGGTCTGCCATCGTGCGCCCCTCGGTGATCGCCGATCGGACGTTGTAGATAGCCGCCTCGACGGTCTTATTGCCTGCCGTCTTTGCCACGATTTTCAGTGCCTCCAAGATAGGCACCCCGCTGCTAAGCATGGTGCCCATGGTGCGCGTAAACTTGGCCACGGCGACCTTGCGCAAGAGGGGGCCGAAGACAGGCAGCTTGAGCATAACATCGTCCACCAATATACGTCCCTTTTCAGTGGAATAATACCGCTTGAATGCAAAAATAAAAACCACCACTGCGCCAATTATGTAATGGATATTGCCTTTGGCAAAGTTACTTAGGCCCACCACCAATTGAGTGGCTGGTGGAAGGGCTCCCCCAAAGTCAGCAAACATCTGCTCAAAGACCGGGATTACAAAGATTAAGATAACGCCCACTACCAAAACAGCAATACAAAGGACAATAATAGGGTAGGTCATGGCTCCCTTGACCTGTTTCCTGAGTTTCATAGCCTTTTCCATGTAACTGGAAAGCCGCTCCAAAAT
>DAOUTV010000131.1 GCA_030668505.1 Desulfobacterales bacterium
GCGGGGTTGCTTGTGCGACGTACCTCGGTACGCCTCCGCGCAACCCCTTGTTTTCCTTGACCTTGCGGAAAATTGCTCATTTCTGAATTGGAAACTTACGCTTGTGCCCATTGAGTTTTTACGATTCGTGGATGGGCACTAGTTATTCGTTATTTGTTATTCGGTTTCACCACAAACTGAACAATGTTGGAATCTTCACTCACTCCGCCGCTTTTGTGATAGACCACAACCTTGTAAGCGTAGCGATGGTCAGCCTCTACGTCATCGTGGCAGATAATGCGATCCCCTTCCACCCGTACCTGCTTAGGGTCATCGAGTTTGATGTCAAGGAAGTGTTCAAAAGGTATCGGACAACCCGTGCACATCTCCGCTGAACTATGCGACATGTATTTATAAACCCCAAAGTGTCCCAACCCGTCGAACGCTTTATCGGCCTTCTTCGGCACCGACCAGGTCAATCGCACTTTATCCCCGATGATTTCTGCCTCGAGGTCCTTTACCGCCGGGGGAACCGTTGCCTCGGGTACTACTGGGGGCGCCTTTTTACCGCATTCCGAGCACAGAATCAGAAACCCCAAACAAGTTAGAAAAAGAAACCTATTTTGGGGTCTTCTTTTTCTCCTCATGAGATTCATTTACAATCCCTTCAAGCCGAAGGGCCTCCTGTGCCTCATCGATCGCCTTTACCACGTTCACCTTTGCCGTACCACCTGCAGACACCCGCCTGTCAACCATCTGTTGTAAGGTCAGAATTTCAAAGATATCTTCCTCAAATGCTTGGGAAAACTTCTTCAAGTCACGCAGGGGAAGCTCTTGTAGTTCTTTGTTTTTATCCATGGCGTACCGTACGATTTCCCCCACGCAATGGTGTGCATCTCTAAAGCTCATGCCCCTGGTTGCCAGATAGTCCGCCATGTCTGTAGCATTCAAAAAGCCTCTGGAAGCTGCTTTCTTCATGGCTGTCCGGTTTACTTTCAACCGCTGGAGCAGTTTTTCATATACTTCAAGACATCCCTTGAGGGTGTCCACTGTATCAAACAGGGGCTCCTTATCTTCCTGCATGTCCCGGTTGTAGCTGAGAGGTAGTCCCTTCATCAGTGTGAGCAGCGACATCAGGCTCCCAAATACCCGCCCTGCCTTGCCTCGGACCAACTCCGGCACGTCAGGATTCTTCTTTTGCGGCATAATACTGCTCCCGGTGGCAAAGGCATCAGGTATTTCAACAAATCCGAATTCAGCAGAGGACCACAGAATAAACTCTTCTGAAAGGCGGCTCATATGAACCATAAAGATGCTGGCTGCAGCCATAAACTCAATAACAAAGTCCCGACTACTCACAGCATCTATGCTGTTGGCTGAAAACTCAGGAAACTCAAGGAGCTTGGCTGTGTATTCTACGTCAATCGGATATGTTGTTCCAGCCAAGGCCGCACTGCCAAGCGGCATCACATTGATCCGCTTGAGCGCCTCCTTAAACCGGGCAGTGTCCCTTCTAAACATCTCATAATAGGCCATGAGGTGGTGGGAAAAGAGTACCGGCTGAGCTGGTTGAAGGTGAGTATATCCCGGCATGATAACATTGATATACTTCTTTGCGAGGCTCACGAGAATTTGGCGCAAGCCGGTGAGCCGCGCAAGTATGTTTGCCACCTCGTCACGGAGGTACATTCTAACATCCAGCACCACCTGATCGTTTCTGCTTCTTGCAGTGTGAAGTTTCTGCGCTGCCTTTCCAATTTCAGCAAAGAGTAGGGCCTCAATATTCATATGAATATCTTCCAAGGACTCCTCAAGCTCCAGGTTGCCACGCTCAATATCCCGGCCAATCCTGCCAAGGCCTTCTACAATTTGGGAGGCTTCTTCCTCGGTAATGATCGATTGTTTGGCCAGCATCCGGCAGTGAGCTATGCTGCCCTGAATATCATAAAGGTAAAGTCGCCTGTCAAAGACGATCGAAGACGTAAAAGACTCTACGCTTCGGTCTGTCCTTTCGGCAAATCTCCCATCCCACGGCTTTTCTGTCACAGGATACCTCGTTGGTCATTAATTACTTGAGAGTCTAAAGTTCTCGGAAATAAGTCTTAAAGTCCCCCTTTTTAAAAGGGGGATTTAGGGGGATTTCAGGAAGTTGCCCAAAAATCCCCCCTAACCCCCCTTTAGGAAAGGGGGGAATTAGCTGTTAATAATTTCAGGTAATTATGCGAGCTTTAGACTGACCAGCTAATTATTGGTTGTTGGTTATTGGTTATTGAGCCTTGAGCTTTCAGCTTTCAGCTTTGAGCTTTCAGCTTTGAGCTTTCAGCTTTGAGCTTTCAGCTTTGAGCTTTCAGCTTTCAGCATCAATGCCTGAATACGCAGCCTCAGGGCATTAAGCCTAATAAAGCCTTCTGCGTCATGCTGGTGATAGACTTGGTCTGCTTCAAATGTAGCAAAATCACGACTGTAGAGTGACGTGTCGGATTTGCGCCCCAAAACACGGCAGTTGCCTTTATAAAGCTCCAGGCGTACCGCGCCTGAAACACTTTTTTGTGTTTCATCTATCATGGCCTGCAATACCTTCATCTCCGGTGAGAACCAAAATCCATAATAGACAAGCTCAGCGTATTTAGAGACCAACGAATCCCGAAGGTGCATAACCTCCCGGTCCATTGTAATCGACTCTATTGCCATATGACCTGCCCTCAGGATAGTGCCTCCAGGGGTTTCATACACGCCTCGCGACTTTATCCCCACGAACCGGTTTTCCACCAGATCGACCTGCCCTATGCCGTTTCGGCCTCCAAGCGTATTCAGCTTGGCAAGGAGTTGAACAGGAGACAGTCTCTCCCCATTGACGGCTACAGGGTCTCCTCGTTCGAATGAAACCTCTACAACCTCCGGCCTGTCGGGTGCTTCATGGGGAGACACGGACATTGTAAACATGCCCTCTGGGGGGCTTTCCCATGGATCTTCGAGTATACCCCCCTCATAGCTGATATGAAGGATGTTTCGATCCACGCTGTAAGGCTTTTCCCGCGTTGCAGTCACTCGAATACCGTGCTCTTTTGCATAATCTAAAAGCAACTGACGCGAACTTAAGTGCCACACTCGCCAGGGCGCAATAATCTTCATTTCAGGAGCCAATGCTTGGTAGGCCAGCTCAAATCGAACCTGGTCATTCCCCTTTCCGGTGGCTCCATGACTTACACCGTCCGCACCTTCTGCCCACGCTACCTCGATCTGGCGTTTGGCAATAAGGGGGCGTGCCAGGGAGGTCCCTAGAAGATAGTGGCCTTCATATATGGCATTTGCGCGAAAGGCCGGAAACACATAGTCACGGACAAAGTCTTCCTTGAGGTCCTCTATGACGACTTTTGAAGCACCTGTATCCAGGGCCTTCTCACGCAAACCTTCCAGCTCTTCTCCCTGGCCGATGTCAGCCACAAAGGCAACTACTTCACAATCGTAAGTCTCGATTAACCACTTCAGGATAACGGATGTGTCAAGCCCCCCTGAATAGGCCAGTACTATCTTCTTAATCTCCTTTGACAAAAAAGCCTCCACTTATCAATCTCTCCAGGATCGCCTTGTGCATGTGCATCTTGTTTTCTGCCTGATCCCACACTATTGAATTGGTTCCCTCCAGGACGTCGGCGGCAATCTCTTCGCCCCTGTGGGCCGGCAGACAGTGCATGACCACTACGTCCTGTTTGGCCAAAGCCACCAGCGCCTGGCTCACCTGATAGGGTTTAAAAACATTCTTGCGCAGCGCGTGTTCACTCTCGTGGCCCATGCTGGCCCAAACATCCGTATAAATAACATCCGCATCGCGTACTGCTTCTCGAGGATCAGAAAGCACGACAACGCTACCTTGCGAATCCTTTACAGCAGCCTCCAGAATGGCCTCGTCGGGCTGATACCCTTCGGGACACGCAATGACTAGGTTCAGCGGCAAAATGGCGGCTGCATTTAGCCAGGAATGGCATACATTGTTTCCGTCTCCAACCCAAACAATCTTGACCCCTTCCAGGTTTTTCCTTATCTCCAATATTGTCATAAGGTCGCTCAAGACCTGACAGGGGTGGTATAGATCGGTCAGGCCATTGATAATAGGAATCGACGATGCCGCTCCAAGTTCTTCGAGTAAGTCCTGAGAATATGTCCGTACCACCAAACCATCCAGATATCTTGAGAGCACACGTGCGGTGTCGGCAATCGGTTCATTTCGAATCAACTGAGTGTCCTGAGCATTCATAAAGAGGGGAACCCCGCCGAGCTGCACCATAGCCGCCTCAAAGGAAACCCGGGTTCGGGTGGATGGCTTATCAAAGATAAGCCCCAACGTCTTACCCTGAAGGGTTTGATCGGAAATGGCGGCTTCATGTCGCTTTTTCAGTTCGAACGATCGTCTAAACAGCGCCTCACAATCATCAGCACTTAGATCCCTGAGCGTTAAAAGGTCCTTCTTCATAATCTCTTGCCTGCCGTCTCCTCAAATACGTTATCCAGACACACAATGAGTGAGTCTATCTGTGCCTCCTGGATTATCAGAGGCGGGATAAACCGCAGAATATGTTCCTGTGTGCAGTTGATCAAAAATCCTCTCTCCATGCATGCCTTTACGATAGAAACACCATCACAGGAAAGATCCAGGCCGAGTAAAAGCCCCTTGCCTCGGACTTCCCGGATAAAGGCATATTTTGACTTGAGTTTAAGGAGACGATCTTTGAAATACTGCCCTACCTTTTCACAGTTCCTAAGCACACCTTCCTCTAATAGAATCTTAACCACCCTGAGGGCTGCTGCGGAAACCAGAGGGGTACCGCCAAAAGTGGAAGCGTGAGAACCCGGTGTAAAGGACGCGGCCACTTCTTCCTTGGCCAGCATCGCACCCATGGGAAGCCCGTTGGCCAATGCCTTGGCCAGTGTCATAATATCGGGCACCATTCCGAAGTGCTCGTAGGCAAAGAGCTTTCCTGTCCGCCCCATTCCAGTCTGCACCTCGTCAAATACAACGAGTAAACCTTCCTCATCGCACAGCTTCCTCAGACCTTCCAGGTACTCTGGTGCAGGACATCGAACACCGCCTTCACCCTGGATAGGCTCCAGCATGACCGCACAGGTCTCTCCTGTTATTGCACCCCGAATTGCTTCCAGATCATTGAAGGGAACGATATCAAAACCATCAAGAAGTGGTTCAAAGCCTTTCTTGATCTTTGCCTGGCCGGTGGCACTCAGTGTGGCCATCGTCCGACCATGAAAAGATCCCTCCATAGTTATTATCCTGAACCGCTCCGGGGCACCTCGATCATTAAAATACTTGCGCGCCAGTTTGATAGCCGCCTCATTAGCCTCTGCGCCGCTATTGCAGAAGAAGACCCGGTCTGCAAAGGAATGCTCAACCAGCCACTCAGCCAATTCTATTTGCGGCATAGTATAATAAAGATTTGAAACATGTACCAGTCGACGTGCCTGATCCGCCACTGCTTCGGCAACATGTGGATGGGCGTGCCCCAGATTGCAGACTGCGATCCCTGCAACAAAATCCGTATAAGTGCGGCCCTTTGCATCGTACAGCGTGCATACATCACCCCGGGTCAGTACTATCGGAAACCGGTTATAGGTAGCAGCCATGACCCGGTCTGCTGTTTCCATGAAGTCATTGGTCATTGTTTTCTCGTCATTCGTTCTTCAAAGTCATTAATTTAAGGGATATGATCATTGAAAGTCCCCCTTTAAAAAAGGGGGATTTAGGCCTGCCCTGGCGCGACTTGGTCGGCATATATCGTAACCTAAGTAGTTATGTTCGATCGCCCTTTTTCGCAA
>DAOUTV010000104.1 GCA_030668505.1 Desulfobacterales bacterium
CTATCTTGTCCCCGGCGTGATACTGTGCAAAGGCACTGGCCATCTGACTGCGGCAGGCGTTTTCTGTGCAAACGAAGAGGATCTTTTTTCTGTTTAGAAAGGGGGATACGAGGCTCCTGGCCTTTTCCCTTGCATCTGTCAGTGCTGTGGGGTGCTTTTTTATTTCTCCCGCCTTTTCGACCTGTCTATATGTGAGGCTGCCATCGAAACTCGCCCCAACCGCATCGAAAAAGTACTTGGCCGTAAGACTAACGCCATCAAAGAGGTTTTTTCCCTTTGTGGCCCCCAAGGACAATAAAAAACCGCGCCTCCACTGTTGGCCCGGATCGACAAGCTTGAACACATATCTCCTTGCCCACAGGGTTTGAGAACGATCTATGAGGGTTTTCATCTGAGCGGTGAAGCCATAGAAGAATATTGGGGTTGCCATCACAATGATGTCTGCCTGGCGAAGCAAAGAGTAAATCTGCTGCATGTAGTCATCAATGGAACAAAAACCCTCTTTTTCGCAGGTGCCACATTCCTGACAAGGGGAGATATTCTTTCGGGCCACGTCTATATACTTTGTACGGGCACCAAGCCTTTTGGCCTCAGCAAGAAAATTGGAAAGGAGAATGCTGGTGTTTCCTTTGGTACGAGGACTTCCTTGTAATCCGAGGACAAACATTGAAAGGCGTCAATGGGGCAGACCCCAATACGACCGCTCCTCCCCGCAGGGCAAACAAGGCGGGGGCACTGCTTCACTGTGGTGTTCTTTATGGGCGGGAAGCAGGCTGTTCAAGTTTAGATTGAAAGGTGGTTCGTGGTCAGTCCACAACAATGACAGAGACTCTTTTCGCAAGTTGAACAATCTTATTGGAAACACTGCCGAGCACAAACCGCTTGATCCCTGAAAGACCCCTTCTTCCTATAACAAGGGTGGTGTACTTCCCCTGCTCAGCCTCTTTCAAAATGTCTCTGGAAATACCTACTTTCTTTTTGCGAATCTTGACAGCCACTTTCTTGGGAGGAAAACCCGCTTGGATCAAGGCCCGCTTGGCCTTCTCCATGAATACCTTCACGCTTTCTTTCTTTGCGTCCTCTATGGAGCAAAATGCTTTTACGTTTTGTTTAAATAGAGGCGTAAGGGCGGGGCTGTCCAGTCCACAGGCTGCTGTAGCGTCCGGCAATACGCTAAATAGCGTGACTGTTCCAGTCTTCTCCATGCCTCTTGCAACATAGTTAACTGCTTTCATGGAATTCTTCGATTCATCGACTGCGATCAAAACCTTCTTTGCCATTTGTCCTCTCCTTTCTTGGTAAAAAAGTCCTCACCTTTATGCATCTTTATCAGCATAACGCGCTAAATGTCAAGGACAAAGACGCTTGGGCGTTGACCTCAAGCGGGTATTACCTATAAGCTGTTTCAAAACCCTCTTCCTTAGGGCTCGCGCAAAAATAACTTGGCAGAATTGGCGCTCAGATTTAGGTTAGATTTGGTCGATCCGATTGAGCAAAATCGCAGGAATAGCAGGCTATTTCGAGGATTTTGCGAATGACTATCGGCCAAAGATAGCCTGAAGCTGGGATGCCAAAATGGTAAGTTATTTTTGCGCGAGCCCTTAGTCTATATAGCCCTTCTTTAAAAGTCTTAAGCCAGTTAGATGCATTGAATTGCTCACTACAGAGCCCGACCTCGTGGCCATAACATCCGCTACGCCTAAACACACTGCTAGTGAAGAACAGGCCTTTCCTTCTTTAAGACAGCTTCTTTCAAAAACTGAAAGACCCAGTACCCTTCTGCGTCCGGTTCTATTTCACCTAGGGCAACTTCGGAGATTACCACCTGTTCAACAGGATCGTTCACAGGCACTGTTCTTTTGATTAATCTAAGGATGTTCATTCTATCGTTGTACATAACGATGGGGCCAAAGATTTCCCTTTCGCCTTCTGCCTCATGGTGAGAACCGAACATAACATAGTCATTCACCAACACAGCCGCCGGCACTGATTCGTAACCCAGAAGCTCGACAAAAAGATCCAGGGTTTCCATGACTGCCTCGGAATCTACTCTGGTAAGTGCATCAATCCCATCATTGCCCATTTCTTCTATGTCACCTTCATCAAAGCGAAGGTCAAGCAGATCCAAAGCGCGGTCGTGCACGTAGCGGAGAGCATCCTTACCTTTGCACATGAGAACGTCCGAGTCGTTTAATATTTTGATAATGTTTCGAATGCTTATCATTTCTTTCAATTCGGGACTTTTGCGCAATGTCACATCATCAAGGGTGGTTTTGTGGTAAAGGGGGAGTTCGTTATCCAGCACAAGTATCTCCCCTATGTCAGGCTCAAGTTGTCGAAAATAGAGCTCAAGGTCTCTTCGTTTTTCCAGGACAAAAGGACTCAACGAAAGAAGCCTCCGCATGGTTTCTTTATCCACCTTACGAGGGCTTCCAGGCGATCCGATGGACGGCGACACGATCTTTGAAATTCTGTCTATCAACATCTTTTTTTTTAGATTGTCTTTAAATGACATGTCATCCTCCGTCATTGGTCATTGGTTGTCGGTTATAAGGCGTATTATGGATATCATAAGAGTCGCCTCACGTAAACCGCAAACGCCCTTCTCCTTGACTCCAAGTGCCTATTCTGATACAAAATTGTCACGTTCCAGAGTGGAGAGACCTATGGATCTTTACGAAGCAATCATGGGCCGTAAAAGTATTCGCAAGTTCAAACCAGATCATGCCCCCAAGGAAGTTCCGGAGAGGATCTTTGAAATGGCCACATGGGCCCCATCTGGGATGAACCCGCAGAATCTGCAGCCATTCAGAATCTTTTGCTGTCCGCCCCGTACCTTGCATCATTTTCTGTTATATGAGGTCTTGTAGTGAAGTTTAAGCGCCAGAGGGAAAAGATGGTGAATACACAGATCGAGGGCCGGGGTATCCATGACTATAGGGTTCTTGGGGCTATGCGTAAAGTCCCACGCCATCTTTTTGTAAGTGAAGCCCTGCAGGACCAGGCCTATGGAGATTTTCCCCTCCCCATTGGTGAAGGCCAGACTATATCGCAGCCGTATATTGTAGCGGAGATGACTCAAGCCCTTGAATTAACTAAGGATGATCGCGTCCTAGAGATCGGAACCGGCTCAGGTTACCAGACTGCCATACTGGCTGAGCTGGCCTTTCGGGTCTATACGATTGAACGGGTACGGGAGCTATTTATCAGGGCTCGCAAGCTACTTGATAAACTCGGTTACCACAACGTTATCGCCAAGTGTTCCGATGGTACCCTGGGCTGGCCTGACGAGAGCCCCTTTGATGCGATCATCGTTACAGCCGGTGCACCTGAGGTCCAAGAAAAACTTGTGCAGCAGCTAATAATAGGTGGCCGCACGGTCATCCCTGTGGGTGACAGGTTCTCCCAAACGCTCCTCAAGATCCGCAGAGACGAAGATGGTGTCCACGCGAACGACTTGGGGGGCTGCCGGTTCGTAAAGCTCATCGGGGAGCACGGCTGGAAGGAAGAATAGGCCATTCCACCTGATGTCCTTTTGATCACCCTTTCTGTTGTCCTGCCAAGAAAATCGCAGGTATGCCTTGTGGTCATTTTCTGCGGTGTGATCCTCACGGCGAGGAGTTGGAGTTATGACGAATAGTCCGATCCATTCTGATCGCCCCTTCGTTGCTTATCTCGGATTGACCGTGAAAGGATTTTGCATGGGTGCTTCTGATGTGGTCCCTGGTGTGTCAGGCGGCACCATGGCATTCATTCTCGGAATCTACCAGGAACTGATCAAGTCCATCAAATCGTTTGATCTGATCTTTTTGAGGCTCCTATTCTCCTTAAAAGTAAAGGATGCCCTAGACCATGTGTCCTGGCAATTTCTTATGGCAATCGGGCTTGGAATACTCATAGCCATCTTTACGCTTGCCGGGATTTTGGCCTGGCTTCTTCAAAACCAGCCCGTACTCATTTGGTCTTTTTTCTTTGGCCTGATCGTTGCCTCCCTGTTTACCGTAAGCAAGCATCTTAATAAATGGGCCCCATCCATCTTTGCCTGGATAGGATTGGGAGCTTTATGTACCTATCTTCTGGTTGGGATGGTCCCGGCAAAGACGCCGGATACGGCATGGTTTTTGTTTATGAGCGGGGCCATTGCCATATGTGCCATGATCCTCCCTGGAATATCCGGGGCCTTTATCCTCGTCCTCTTAGGGAAATATCATTATGTCTTGGAAGCAGTGAACAATAGAGATATTTTCAGCCTTCTGCTTGTGGCCACCGGAGCAGGCGTGGGATTGGTCACATTCGTTCGTCTACTCAATTGGATTTTCAATAGATACCACGATATTACCATAGGCCTATTAACCGGTCTAATGTTCGGTTCACTGAGAAAGGTTTGGCCCTGGAAAAAAACCTTGCAGAGCATGAGGGACACCCATGGAAATGTAATTGCTACGGCCCAGGCCAATATTTTACCGTCTCAGTGGGATACCGAATTAATGATAGCTCTTTGCTTGGCCGTTATTGGTTTTCTGATGGTCTTTTCTCTGAACTTTCTGGCTGAAAAACAGAAATGAGAGAGGGGTGCCCTATGGCAACGATTAAGACAGATATCTATCGGTCATTAGTCCTGCCTATTATGAAGAGGCATGGATCGCTGATTCCCTTTATCCAGTAACAGACTACTTGGCCAAGCAAGTCTATCGAAGTGAAATTCTCGTGGTAGATGACGGCAGCCATTGACGGGTATTTCGATTCACTTGCTATAGTTTTTATGATATTATCAATTTTAAGGTTTGTGGTGATCAAGTTTTTCATCTCATAAAATCGCTCCGCGATTTTATATAAGGAGGGATGACCATGAGGCTCGGGCAATGGATTATTGTGCTCATGTTGACGGGAATGTATGCACTGGCGTCAGCTGGGGTCTTCAGGTACGTCGACGAAAAAGGCGATGTCCACTATACAGATGATCTCACCAATGTCCCTGTAGATCAGTGGCCAAAGGAAGTTGAATACGAAGAACCTGTCGTTCAATCGAAACCAGAGGAGGAGGCAGAAGGAAAAGGGCAGGAAACAGATAGCGCTAAAAAGGCCTTGCAAGAAAAAAAAGCCCAGGAAAAGGCCCTTGGGGAGAAACTGAGACAGACCGGAGAAAAGATGGAAGCAGAATACCAAGACCTTAAGAAGGAAAGAGAGGAACTAGATAAAATAGCGACGAAGCGGCTGAAGAGAGCTGAGTACAATAAACTTCTTAAAAGGGTCAAAGATTTTAACTCGCGGACTGAAGATTACGAAAATAGAAGAACGGCATTTGAGAAAGAAGTTGAAGCTTATAATGCCAGTATAAAAAAGGACATTGAAGTTCAGGAACTCAGGTAAGATAATAATCTTTTAGCTGCATCTGGAGAACCCGCAGGAACGACAAACCAGACACCCGCCCTCGTGCTCCAGCGCACCGCCGCAGTCAGGGCAGGCTCCCATCATGGCAGGCATGTCTGTGGTGCTGATCTGGGTGTAATGCTTTATTACCTGAGAAATACCATCCGGGCAGGAGAGAACCAATTTCCCGTTTTGCCAGATAGGTGAAGGGCAGCGAATGCCACTGATCTGCTTGAGGATAGCTTCCACCTTGACGCCGCTGCGCAGGGCCAGGGATATAAGTCTTCCTGCCGCTTCAATCTGGGAAGAGGCACACCCTCCTGTTTTTCCCATTTGGGCAAAGACTTCACAGATACCCTGCTCGTCTTCGTTGATGGTAACATAAAGCTTGCCGCAACCGGTATTGATTCGTTCTGTAAAACCTCTGGTCTGAACAGGCCGCACCCGTGGCACAATTCCTGGCTGGCCAAGCTTCGCTTCGGTTTCCGTGGCCTGCCGGGCTTGCTCCCTGCCTATATTGAGCACCTGGCGATCACGGCTTCCATAGCGATAAATCGTTACACCCTTGCACCCGGTTTCGTACGCCAGCCTGTACACGTTTTCTATGTCTTCGAGTGTGGCATCACGGGGGAAATTGACTGTCTTGGATACGGCATTCTCGGTATATTTTTGAAAAGCTGCCTGGATTCGGATGTGCCATTCGGGTGCAATATCATGGGCAGTCACAAAAAGGCGCTTTATCTTATCGGGAATTCCTTTGATATTCTGAATCGAACCGGTTTCAGCGATCTGCTCGGCCAGTTCATTGCTGTAACAACCATTTTGCCTTGCCACTTTCTCAAATAGTGGATGCATCTCAAACAGGGCTTCTCCATCAAGAACCATGCGCTCATAAGCCACTGCAAAGATGGGCTCCACGCCACTGGAACATCCGGCGATGATGCTGATTGTGCCGGTGGGTGCGACAGTGGTTACGGTTGCGTTTCGCATATACGGCGTCTTGGAGTCGTCGAATATGCTTCCCTCATAAGCAGGAAAGCTTCCTCTCTTCCTGGCCAGTTCGCTTGAGGCCTTCCTTGCCTCGCGCAAGATAAAGCTCATGACCTGTTCGGCCTGCCGTACTGCTTTTTTCGAATTGTACGCTATGCCCAACTCAATGAGCATATCA
>DAOUTV010000207.1 GCA_030668505.1 Desulfobacterales bacterium
CGTGACAAAAGGCAAGCCCGGTTCCCCCTGCCCGAAGCGTTTCCTGGTATCCAACACGGAGTTTACGGAAACGCCTATTTGTCTCGCCTCCAGGCAATATCAAAAGATGAAACTGGAGGAGATAAAGAACATGGAGGTTTCAGGCGGTGAGAAGGAAAGGCTTTGCCGGAAGATTGTGGCAAAAACCTGTATTTGCGACCATCTGGGCAATGGTGCCCTTATAGCTCTTGGCATCGCCAAGGAAAAGAGCGCGCCCCAGTCAATATGTCCCGGTCCCAATATCGCCTGGTTTAACAAAACATACACCCTGAAAGAGATGGTGGACCACATTTACGGAAGAGGCCCATCTCTGGTTTCATCCGAACGTCCACATATGTTTGCAAAGGAAATTGTGATGTATGTGGACTATTTAGAAGAACAGGTAACTCACTGTACGTACACGCCCAAGGAAATCAAAATCCTGCACGCATTCAAAAAGAACATCGAAGAGGGCATGGAGTTTTGCCTGAGTATTGCCCAAAAACAGCCGTATCAGGGAGAGAATCTGGCCTCCATCCCTCCTTGCGTGGAAAGGCAAAGAGCGCGGATAGAATCTATCTGTGCCAATATTGAAAAGAAAGTCGAGATTACAGGGGCTAAATAAATGATGATACATCACGCCCAAGCGTTCTAAAGCCATCATTGATTGTAGATTCAAGGAAATTTTCAACATATCTTTTGCGCTTTAAATCGGCAACGAGATCTTGAGCGTAATTCGCCGCATTCTTATACCAGACCTTTCCGTCTCCATGTTCTGTGCAGAATTTACACATGGCCTTTCCTGTTCTTGTTCAAAAAAATAGTTTTGGGGGAAAAGCAAGGGAAAGGCAGCGACTTCTTATCAATCCTGATGAAAGAGAAAGTTATCCGGCTGTTACTCTTCGCAAATGGATAAAATCGGCCTGTCCACGCAAGACTTTTTCGATACCATCTTGCATCAGGCCACGCATTCCTTCTTGGATAGCAAGATTACGGACTTCGGCAACCGACCCGTTTTTTGCTATCATGCTTCTCATTTCAGGGGATGACACCAATAACTCATGTATTCCGGTTCGGCCTTTGTATCCCGATCCCCCACACTCATCGCAGCCTACGGCTTTATAAAGCTTTAAATCGGCCTTAGTCGTACCCAGTTCGGAAAAATATTCCTCACCATACGCCTTGGCCAGTTGCTCATACTCATGGTCGGAGGGCGTATAGGGCTGCTTGCAATTACTGCACAGGGTAAGTAACAGCCGTTGGGCAAGGATCCCTAGCAAGGCATCTGCGAAACTCAACGAGTCTAGTCCGAGGTCAAGCAAACGGGTAATGGTCTCCGGAGCAGAATTTGTATGGAGGGTAGAAAAAACAAGGTGCCCGGTTAGAGAAGCCTCAACACCAATATGGGACGTTTCTTGATCCCGCATTTCGCCGATCAGAATCACGTCCGGATCGGCACGCAGGAAAGCACGCAATGCAGTGGCAAAATCAAAGCCTATTTTTGGGTTGACCTGCACCTGCTGCAGACCGGGTTGAGTGATTTCTACAGGATCTTCCGCCGTCCAGATTTTCCGGTCGGCAGAGTTGATGTGCCCCAAGATCGCGTGGAGCGTCGTGGTCTTTCCAGAACCCGTAGGACCAACAACTAGAAAGATACCGTGTGGCTTGGAAGTCAATTCCAGGACAGCCTTTTCGTTCCGTTCGGACAAGTTAAGCTTATCAAATGGCAACGCGTCGCCGGAGGAAAGTACACGAAGTACCGCACTCTCACCATTAACAGTTGGAAGAGTAGCCACACGCAATTCAATAGGTTTCCCTTTGTACATGGTGGCAATCTTGCCGTCTTGAGGCTTGCGGCGCTCAGCAATATCCAATCGGGACATAATCTTTATGCGTGCGATAACGGCACGAATATGACTAGACGGAATCCTTAAAATCTGGCGACAGACCCCGTCAATACGCATGCGAACGTTCGCGTTTTCTTTTCCTTTACCAGGTTCGATATGGATGTCGGAAGCATTATATTTACTTGCGTCTAATATCAGCCGGTTGACAAGCTGGACGACCGTCGCCTCATTTTCACTTACGGATGACATTGTCTCGCTGTCCTCATCATCCTCTTCGAAAGTCGCCTCATCTCGTAAGCGTCCTACCAGATCATCCAGATTAACCACATTTCTCGACTCAGATATGGATTCGATTCCCTCACCAAGATAACGCAAGATATCCTCTACCAGTCCGACCCGAAACTCATAGCTACGCACATTGAGCCCCTGCTGGATCTCCATAATACGGTTGGAATCGTTGGGATTGTCGATGAGAATAGTAGCCTTATCCTGATCACCAGCGATTGGTACCCAGCAGTGGGCTTTCAAGTAAGTTGTATTCAATTTCTTTAAAAGCTCACCGGGCAGTTCAATATCGGGGTCATATTTAAAAAAGGGAATCTGATAGTAATGTTCAAGCGATTCCCCTATTTCTTCGGGAGTCAGCCTAAACTCTTTTAATAAGTAATACGCAACCGAAATATTCTCCTTAGCGGCTCGGCTTTCAGCCTCCTTCAGTTTTTCGGGTGTTATGACGTTTCTGTGGAGCAAATAATCAAATGGACCTCGCGTAGCCTGAAGATCATACTGAAATTTTTGCCCTATGATTTGAGCCACCTCTTGGGCATGCATGAGATCTAATTCCGTAAAAGTAAGCTCTCCTACCCGATTCATGACTTGAAGGACGCCTAGCATGGTATTATTGAACTTGATAGGAACAACCATCATGGAGCGAGTACGAAAACCGGTACGTTGATCATAACTGTGATCGAATTTCAATTTAGGATGCAGGAAGGCAAGGTCCTCTGTGTCGTAGACATTATCAATCCGCAAGGGCAGCTGGCTCAACGCAACGAAACTGGCAATGGACGTGGGAGTTAAAGGGAGTCGGATCTCATTGACCTCAACACCGGTCTTGTACCTGGAAACAATCTCACGGCCGTTACGTGCTCGCCGGTAGACCGTCAAACGCTCCGCTCTTACTAGTGACAACAACCCTTTCTCAAGACGGGGCAACACATCTTCAAATCTATCTGCTTCATGAATATCCCGGTATACTGAATTTAACTGTTTCTGATATTCCAGAGAGCTTTTGAGTTGCTCGTTATTTGCCTGGCTTGATACTTGACTATTTGCCATTTCTTCTCCCCCTTTTTGTGTATCTATTACCCTAACCCGGACAAGCTGGAACCAAAAAGAGTGCCTAAAGTGAACTAAAGTGAACTAAAATGCCTAAAGTTAAGGAATGCGCCTCTGGCGCAACCTTTTTTACTGACCACGCCGAAGGCGTGCACATTAACTTTAGCTCACTTTAGACACTTTAGCTCACTTTTTGTTAAACACAGCAACAATGTTCTGCAAGAAAAACACGACCAGTAGAACTATAGAACTAATTGTGCAATACTCAATTTATATTTCTTTACACGGCCCGGGCCAGGGTCAAAACATCTACAAATTCTGCTCCGGCCTTCATCAAGACCCGAGCACACTCATTCACCGTGGCACCGGTCGTGTAAACGTCGTCCACCAAGAGAATCTTAAGACCCCTTATTTTCTCTGAGTGCTGCAGGGAAAAGGCGCCTTTGATGTTTTTCCGGCGCTCCGGACGGCTGAGCGTGGTCTGAGGTTCTGTCCGCCGACTACGACATAGTGTTAGGCCGTCTAAGGTGATTCCATCCTTTTTTGCCCAACTCCTGATCAAAAGGTGTGCTTGATTAAATCCCCGTTCCCGGAGGCGCTTTACATGAAGGGGCACTGAAACAAGTAGATCAATTCCGCCCACATCCCAAAATTGAAAAAACGTCTCCCTGGCAAGGGAACTCAATGGACGGGCAAGGGAACTCTTTTTTCGATACTTAAGCATATGAATGGACTCCATTAGGCTGCCGTCATATACCCCGAAGGCCCTTGCCCTTCTGAAATATTTTTTTTCAAGGAGGCACTCGGAACACGTATGGTTGTCTCCTTCCCGAGAAACAAACGGGAGACCGCATCTTGAACAAAAAGGGGGAATAATTGGTGTAAGGTCCCTCCGGCAGAGATCACAAAAGTAAAGCTCAGTGAGATCAGAGAACGGATACGAGGCATCCAATCCGGCATGGGTCTGCCGGGAATCATAATAATCACCACATATGAGGCACTTGGGCGGAAAAACAGTGTTTAGAAGTGCCTGCGAAATTCTTTGCAGCAAGGAGGACATAAGCCTTCATTTTTCATTCGTCATTCGTGTTTTCGTGATTATTCTTTCGCGTGTTTGCTCCCCTATCTTCATAGCTACGTTAGTTTCTCAATGACGGCCCCTGCAAATTCAGAGCACCTGAGCTCCTTGCTGCCTGGAATCTGGCGGGCCAGATCGTGAGTTACAAGGCCATCCGAGATGCTTTTCCGGATGGCTTGCCCAATCGCCGAAGCCGCCTCTGTCCATCCCATATATTCCAGCATCATAACGCCTGACAGTATCAGCGAGACTGGATTTGCCCTGTCCTGACCGGCGTATTTGGGGGCTGTGCCGTGAGTGGCCTCAAAGACTGCATATCTGTCCCCAAAATTGGCCCCTGGGGCCATCCCAAGA
>DAOUTV010000252.1 GCA_030668505.1 Desulfobacterales bacterium
CAAAACCATTTGTGGTGTCGGCACAAATCATGCCAAGTCAACAGGGCATAGCTGTTGTCGATTATAATAAAGATGGTTTCGTAAGTGGAAAAAGAAAGTGTTGGCGATACGAACTTTACTCCTCGAAACCCTTCACCCTCAATGTTAGCCCTTCCACGTTTTGAATTACCGCTTTATCACCCATCAATAGAGGAACATCACTAACAGCCATCCACAGTTCCCCGTTGACGAAAACCTGTCCTTCAGTCTTCTGCCACTGTTTGACTTCACCTACTTTTCCCAACATGCCCGTCACGCCACAGATAGATCTTTTCTTTCGGTTTTTAATAGACCAGAACAGAGGAAAAACCACATGTTCAATAAACTCAAAGACGATAAATCCGATCACCAGAGTCATTATCACATTTTTCATCATAAACTCAGTCGCGATCAATAGCGTCGATCATCCTAACCCCTTTGCGGGAGATCATTTTTCTGCATCACGATTTCCGGTAAATCGGGTCACCTGGGAATGGAAACATAATCATCTTCGTAGATCCCTTTTTCTGCGGTTTTGTGGCAAGCCGAACAGTTGGACAACGAACCAATCGATTCCCGTTTCAATACGGTGAGAGAAACTTCATCGTGCTTTTCCTGAATATACGGAGTCTGGGTGATCCTCAGCGGTGTTTGGTCTCTTAGGCTTCTCATGATCTTCATAGCTCGTTTTGCAGAGGAATGTTCCGCAGCGTTTGCTTTAAGGTATTCAGCAATGATCTTTTTTGACTCCGGATCAAGCTCGAAAACCTCACCGAAATGGTCCTCAACCCCGGTCAGGATCTTTTCCCATGAACCGGAGGGCAACAACTCGGGCTGATATGCGAAATGGCAGGCTCCGCATTCTTCTTTGTATGTTAGATTAGTTACTGGCGTCAGATAGCGTTTCCGGTGATGCTTGGAGGAATCCAAGCCTTTTTCATGATGGTCGTCGTCATGATCATCATCGTCGTCATCGTCGTCGTTATCGTCATCCCAATCAAAGATTTTTTGATACCACCTCTTTTTTTCGTGTTCATCATGATCAGCCAGGGCGGCATAGAAAGCCCCGTTTGTCAGCAGGAAAAAGGCCGTCAAGAAAACAATCCATTTTTGAATTCTGGTCATACAATGTCCTTTCAGATTTACACTGAAAAAATTGGACCCGTGCGGTTAGTATATTCGTAGCTTTAGCAATACCGTTTAAATCCCCCCTTGCCCCCCTTTTTCAAAGGGGGGAAACCACCTTTGGCCAAAAAGTCCCCCTTTATTAAAGAGGGACCCGCCTGCCGATGCCTGAGACAGCATTCAGCTTATGTGCCGGCATCTCTGGCAATGGCGGGCAGGTTTAGGGGGATTTTTCAGGTAACCGCACAGGTTGAAAAGATTGGACAGGAGACAAAAAGCATGGTCACAGTCCTCTTTGTTCACCCATACACTTCAGCTTCCAGTCAAGAATTTATTTACCTCCCGTGTTACGTATTCATAAAAGGCTTGTTGATCTGACAAATACTTCCATACCTTTTCAAGGTTCTCATAGCGTTTTTGCTTATTGCCGGTCATTTCTACAATTATCAGGGATTGGGCTGAAACTTGATACTCCTTTATGAAATGGCTATTCTCCGGCTTGTCAATGTCTATCGTTTCCCATATGATCGTCCCTTGTTCCAATGCTTGGGCGAAACTTTCCTGTATCGCATCAAAAGACCATGCCTCTATTTGCAAACATGAAGGGCACCGGAAGGTCCTGTGAAAATAGTATGCAATGATTGTTCTGTCTTCCGGGGCGTTGCTTTCTATAATCATGTCAATTTGTTGGTGTTCGCTCTGAACCTTCGGCGCTTCTCTTGATTCAGTGTTTCTGATTCCCCAAAAAATCATCCCGGAAATTGCCAATAAAATCACAGCAAACCTTAGTGCATCTTTATTTCTCACTTACTTTAGTCCCTCGTTGATCGGTTTCAGAGGCTTATCAGGCTGCGAAAAATGGATTCATAATAAAGTAGATGCCCAGAGCCCCAATGACTGCCCCGGCTCCTTTTCGGAACCAGTTTCCCGCTCCCTGCCAGGTGCTGTTCTCAAGCAACCCCCTGACGGCCGCGCCGGAACTGCCGGCCACAACGATGGGTAGACAATGGCCGATGGCAAATAAAAGAATGAAAAGAACGCCCAATGCCACTTTCTGCTGAATTGTGATGATCGCGAGAATCGGTGCGATAAATCCGAACGTGCAGGAACCGGAAAGCACGCCATAAGCTAGCCCCAGCACAAAGGCCCCAAAAAGACCTCTGACATTAAGGCGATGCAATAGACTTCCTGACATTGAACATTGTTCCACACCAAACATGCCCAAGGCCACCCAAACAAGGATGAGCCCTACCAGGATCTGCCAGTAGTTCCCCACATCCCCTAACATTCGGCCCAGCAGGGCGCAGATAATACCTATCAGCGCTATGGTAATAAAGAGGCCAAGGCCAAAAGCCACAGAATAACAACCAGCTTCCTTTGGTTTTAAGATCTGTTGTTGGCCACCCACATAAGCCACAATAAGGGGTATGGAGGCCAGGTGGCACGGGCTGAAGGCCACACTGATCACACCCCATAGAAAGCAACCCGCAGCGGCAATAGCCGGTCCCCCTGCAATCCACTCGTTCACAGTCAGGAAAAATGTCTGGAGCATGCATGTCTCCCTTGGATCTTGTCCATAGAAGCTTCGTAACAACCACCAAAGGTGATGGTTTTGTAAAAAGTCGGATTTAGTGAATGTGTCATTCCCGCCTGCCAACGCCTGAGACAACATTCAGCTTATGTGCCAGCATTCCGGCAATGGCGGGCAGGGCGGGCGCTTCGCTCGAAATGACAAGTTATTGGGACTTCTTACGAGTTCATCAAAGGTCAGGGTAGAAAAACATGGCCCTACTTCACGCCCAATTTCCCCAGCTCACGGACGACGCTCTTCTTGTCCATAAACCCCTCATGGCGAAAAATCTCGTTGCCGCTCTTGTCAAAGAAGATCTGAGTTGGAATCGTACGGATGCCGTACTTTCGCGCCTCCTCCCGGTGTACCCAAACATCGATAAAGACAATTGCAGCCTTCCCCTTATATTCCCGCTTCAGTTCCTCGAGAATGGGAGCCATCATTTTGCACGGGATACATTTTTTGGCTCCAAGATCGAGCAAGGTGACCATGCCCTTCTTAGGGACTTCTTCAGGGCTTTGTGTGGCCGTATCACCACATGTAAAGGAGCTGCTTGCGACCAAGAGAAGGGCCGTAAGCCACATTGTTGTTTTTCTCATATAGTCAGTCCTTGATCCAAAATGTCGCTTATTTCCCCTTGCCCTTTCCGGGAAAAGGGTCAGGGGGCAGCCTCTTAATGTGCCACACCCTCACGGGGGAACCAGTGGGTGGTCTTCAGGCAAATCTTTACCAGCATGAGCATCACCGGCACTTCGATCAGCACGCCCACCACCGTTGCCAGGGCCGCTCCTGAAGAAAGGCCGAAAAGCATTGTGGAGGTGGCGATGGCCACTTCAAAATGGTTAGAAGCGCCTATCATAGCTGAAGGGGCTGCATCCTCGTAGGAGAGCTTGAGCGGACGAGACAAAACATAGCCCAACCAGAAGATAAGATTCGTCTGGATAAAAAGCGGAACAGCTATCCAGAGGATGGTGAGAGGGTTGGATATGATCACATCTCCTTTAAAGGAGAACAGCAATATCAGGGTAATCAATAGGGCTACAATGGTGATTGGAGTGAGGATATTGAGAAATTTC
>DAOUTV010000210.1 GCA_030668505.1 Desulfobacterales bacterium
ACAATACCTCCGGAGCCAATGACATGATCTTCACAAACTTCTTTGCCCGGAGCTCCCTGGCCACAGGACCAAAAATACGGGTTCCGATCGGCTCTCCCTGCTGATCGATCAGTACCGCGGAGTTGTCGTCGAATTTTATATATGAACCGTCGGGCCTGCGTAGTTCCTTCTTTGTCCGGACCACGACCGCCCGCATGACATCTCCCTTCTTGACTTTGGCGTTTGGTATGGCCTCCTTTACTGAGACAATAATGGTATCTCCGATTCTCGCATACCGTCGGCGGGTCCCGCCGAGCACCTGGATACAATACAATTTTTTTGCACCTGAGTTGTCCGCCACTTGCAGTTTGGTTTCCGCCTGTATCATCGCTCCGATTATCCTCTCAAAGAACCTTCTCCAAAACCTCACGCACCCGCCAGCTTTTGGTCTTGCTCAAAGGTCTGGTTTCTACAATCATCACCCTGTCGCCTATCCTGCACATGTTTTGAGCATCATGGGCCACGCACTTGCCACGTCGCCTCACGTACTTTTTGTACACAGGATGTTCTACTGTCCTCTCTATGGACACCACAACGGTCTTGTCCATCTTATCGCTAACAACCGTGCCGATCTGCTTTTTTTTCAATCCTCTATCTTTCATATCTTATCAGTACCCCTGGGCTTACTATCTATCTATTGTCCATTGACGATTGATGACTGAAAAACAATCTAATCATAAATCAGGAATTTGCCTTTCCCTCAAGACGGTCTTAACGCGGGCAACATCCTTTTTGGTTTGCCGTAATCTCATTGGATTTTCCAGTTGGTCCGTAACATGCTGAAATCTTAGATTGAAGAGCTCTTGAGTCAAATCTTCCAGTTTGTGCTCCAACTCCTCTAAGCTTAACTCTCTCAATTCGCTCGCTTTCATGAGCGCTCACCTCGTATTACCAAGCGTGTTCTGAACGGAAGCTTGTGTGAAGCCAACCGGAAGGCTTCTGTTGCCAAATCAGCGGATACCCCCTCCATCTCATAAAGTATCTTACCTGGCCTGACCACGGCAACCCAGCCTTCCGGGGAACCTTTTCCTTTGCCCATCCTCGTTTCAGCAGGTTTCTTTGTTATCGGTTTATCAGGAAAAACGCGGATCCAGATCTTTGCACCCCGTTTCACGTGACGCGTCATGGCAACACGAGCCGCTTCAATCTGTTGTGCCGTCATGCGCCCGCACTCCACAGCCTGAAGTCCAAACGCACCAAAGCTCAGATCCGATCCCCGATATGCTTTTCCTCTCATCCTGCCCTTCTGTTGTTTCCGATATTTGACCTTCTTTGGACTTAGCATGACAGGGTACTCCTAAATAGCCTCTGCTTTGCCTTTCTCAAGAATCTCACCGTTAAATATCCACACCTTTATCCCAATGATCCCATAGGTGCAGTAGGCCTGAGCAAACCCGTAATCAATATCCGCCCTCAATGTATGAAGCGGTATCCTTCCTTCCTTATACCACTCGGTCCTTGCCATTTCCGCCCCTCCCAAACGACCCGAAGAGGATATCTTGATTCCCTTGGCACCAAATCTCATCGCTGAGGCAAGGCTCCTTTTCATGGCCCGGCGAAAGGCAATTCGTCGTTCAATTTGCAAGGCCACGTTTTCGGCCACTAATTGAGCGTCTACCTCGGGCCTTCTCACCTCTTGGATATCAATCACCAGTTCCTGCGGGACCAACTTTTGTAGCTCCTTCTTGAGCTGCTCAATCTCCGCTCCCCTTTTTCCAATCACAATGCCTGGACGGGCAGCATAGATGCGCAATCTGATACGGTTGGCCCATCTTTCAATTTCAATATTCGATATACCGGCATGATAGAGTTTTTTCTTCAGAAACCCACGGATCTTATGGTCATCTATGGTAAACCTAGCATAGTCCTTGCCAGCAAACCATCGAGAACTCCACGATCTGGTAATCCCCAGCCTGAACCCAATTGGATTTACCTTCTGTCCCAAACTTTCCTCCTTCTATGCTACTCTTCTGCCAAAACGACTGTTATATGACTAGTACGCTTGATAATTCTTGTTGCCCGTCCCATAGCCCTTGGCCGAAAACGCTTCAAACTCGGCCCCTGATTAACAACAATATTTACAATGGACAGGCTGTCCACCTCAATGTCGGGTTTCTGGTCAGCATTAGCCACGGCCGAACGTATGATCTTCCCCAAGACCTTAGCCGAGCGCTGTGGCATAAAACCCAAGGCACTCAAACCATCCTCCACCGGCTTTCCCTTAACTGCCCTTGCCACTTTTCGAACCTTTGTAGGAGAAATCCGCACATATTTTGCTACTGCTTTGACTTCCATTCTTACTACTTCTTCCCTTTCAAGCGAGTCTTCTTAACACCAGAGTGCCCGTAAAAAGTTCTTGTGGGTGCAAACTCTCCCACCTTGTGGCCTACCATATCTTCTGATACAAACACCGGGACGAACTTTTTCCCATTGTGCACGGCCAGTGTCAAACCAACCAGATCAGGGATAATGGTAGAACGCCTCGACCAGGTCTTAATGACCTTCCGGCTCCGGCTCTCTTGAGCCGCAATCACCTTTTTAAGCAATTTTGGATGAATATAAGGACCTTTTTTTAACGAACGCGCCATATCCTCACCTACAATGTTTTGGAATTTCTATGCCTTATTGAAATCTTAGGTATTGCTGTGTTGCCTAATTGATGCCTATCTTTTCTTTCTTATTTTCTACGCCTTACGATATGCCGATCGCTGATTTTATTCTTCCTTCGAGTTCTATACCCTTTGGCAGGCACACCCCAAGGAGAACAGGGATGCCGTCCTCCGGAGGACTTCCCCTCACCACCACCCATTGGATGGTCCACAGGATTCATGGCAACACCTCTTACCTTTGGCCGACGGCCCAGCCAGCGTTTTCGGCCAGCCTTGCCAAGAAAAATCTTTTCATGTTCCAGATTTCCCACCTGACCAACTGTTGCCCTGCAATCGATCAGAAACATACGAACCTCACTTGAGGGAAGCTTGACCTGAGCATACCGCCCCTCTTTAGCCATGAGTTGTGCATAGGTTCCCGCACTGCGCACTATCTGTGCCCCCTTACCAGGCTGCATCTCAATATTGTGGATCTGTGTACCAAGCGGTATGTTGCGAAGCGGCAAAACATTTCCGGGCTTAATATCGGCTGTAGAGCCGGCAATCACTGTGTCGCCTACCGAGAGCTTATGGGGAGCCACAATATAGCACTTTTTCCCGTCTGCGTAATGTAGCAGTGCGATACGGGCTGATCGATTGGGGTCATATTCTATAGATGCCACCTTTGCCGGAACATCGGCCTTGTCACGCTTGAAATCGATAATGCGGTAACGGCGTTTGTGTCCACCCCCACGATGGCGACATGTAATACGGCCGCCGACATTGCGCCCTCCGGTCTTCTTGAGGGGTCGTATAAGGCTCCTCTCAGAGCGAGATCTCGTGATATCCTCAAACGTATCATATGTCTGAAATCGCCTACCAGGAGATGTGGGTTTCACTTTTCTATGTGCCATGTTCCTATCCGTTATTCGTTATTAGTCATTGGTCAATGAAAGTGAACTAAAGTGCCTAAAGTTGAAAAGGCCACAATCCCTCAATTCCTAAATTCCGCATTCCGCAATCGAAAATCCGCAATGGAAATCATGCCCCTTCAAAAAACTCAATATTCTCACCCCCGGCCAGGGTCACTATGGCCTTCTTCCAGTCACGGCGTTTGCCCAGGGTCCGGCCCACACGTTTGACCTTGCCTTTCATTTGCATGGTCCGAACCTTTACCACCCGAACATTGAAAATTTTTTCCACAGCATGTCGAATCTCCACCCTGTTGGCCTTGCGATCCACCTCAAAGGATAACTGATTATTCACTTCTTTTTGGATACTGCCCTTTTCAGTAATAAGCGGTCTCTTGACAATCTCGTATGGGTTCATGAGAGCAGTCTCCCCTCAAGCTGCTTCACAGAAGCCTCAAGCAAAACAAGGTGCCTAAACCTAAGAATGTCATAGACATTCAAACCTTCCCAGCGCACCACCTTCACATGGGGTACATTCCTTGAGGAAAGCTCAAGGTTCTCAAGTTCCCGATCTGTTACGATCAATGCTTCCCTGGCCTTTAACGCTCCCATAACCTCTACAAATCGTTTTGTCTTGACAGTCTCCGGATCGAGTTTGTCCACAACAATCAAGGTCTTCTCTTGCAGCTTGCTTGTCAGGGCCATCCTTAGAGCCTGTCTGCGGACCTTTTTGGGTACCTTATAGGCATAACAGCGCGGCTTTGGACCAAATACTACGCCTCCTCCGCGCCACAGAGGAGATTTCCGGGATCCTGCTCGGGCACGACCGGTGCCCTTCTGGCGGTAAGGCTTTTGCCCCGAACCACGCACTTCAGAACGCCCCTTGGTAGCAGCCGTTCCGGCACGCCTATTGGCCAGCTGCATGGTTACCACTTCATGCAAGACATGCTGCTTGACCGGAACATTGAAAATTTCATCTGCCAGGTCTATCTCTGAGACCTTTGTTCCATCCATGTTATAAACATCTTGAAGGGCCATAA
>DAOUTV010000001.1 GCA_030668505.1 Desulfobacterales bacterium
AGGGGGTGGATCAGGAAAAGGCAGAAAGCGTCTTTAACTTGATAGAAAAATTCGGGCGATATGGTTTTAATAAGGCCCACAGTGCAGCCTATGCCATGATTGCCTTTCAAACCGCCTATCTAAAGACCCACTTTCCGGTTGTGTTGATGGCTGCCATTTTAACAAGCGAGATGAACTCGACCGAAGAGGTGGTAAAGTATATTGCTGAATGCCGCAATCAGGGCATTGAGGTTTTTCCCCCTGATATTAATCAAAGCGAAACGAATTTCACGGTCGTAGAGGACAAGATTCGTTTTGGTCTTGCTGCCGTCAAAAATGTTGGACAAGGGGCAATAGAGTCGGTCCTTGAGGTTCGGAAACAGGATGGACCCTTTAAGTCATTATTTGATTTTTGCGAACGGATTGACCATAGAAAAATTAACCGGCGCGTTGTTGAGAGCCTGATCAAGTGCGGGGCCTTTGATTCAATAGGGGCAAAACGCTCCCAGATGATGGCAATGCTGGGGGAGGCTTTGGAGGTAGGACATAAGATCCAGAAGGATCGCACCAGTGGACAATTTAGCCTTTTTGATACTTTGGAAACATACAACAATGAGACTATGTATCCCACATTTCCTGAAATGGAGGAATGGAATGAGGGTGAGCTTTTAAACTATGAGAAAGAATCCCTCGGGTTTTTCATAACAGGACATCCACTCGCCAAGTATGAGCCGTTACTCAAGAAGTTCGCTAATACCGACACCCTGAAGCTGCACGATCTTTCAGACGGTCAAGTCGTTCGCATAGGTGGCATCGTTAGGGATTTTAAGCACCATAACGACAAGAAAGGCGAAGTCATGGCATTTGTAACCCTTGAAGACCTGAATGGGTTTGCAGAGATCACCCTGTTTGCTTCAGTGTATTCCTCGGTATCTGGATATATAGAGAAGGATTCTGCCATCATGATTGAAGGGCGGGTAACCAAAGACGAAAACTCAAGCAAGATCCTGGCCGATACGGTTGTTCCAATAAACAAGGCAGAGGAAACATGGACAGCGAGCGTCCATCTCAATCTCGATGTAACCGTTCACAACAAAGAAAGCCTTGAAAAGCTATACGAAATTTTCAAACAACACAAAGGATCTTCCAGTGCCTATCTGCACCTCGTAATGCCCCAAAGGACCGACACGAGTATTGTACTGCACGACAGCATAAGGGTAAAAGCTGGTCCGGACTTGACCGAAGCGGTTAACAAGTTTTTGGGCTACAGTGCGGTTAAAACCGTGTGTCAGAAATAATCGATAATCCAAAATCGTAAGAGTTTAGCTTTTTGAAAAAGGCCGGATTTTGCTCACTCCTGTGAGCGAAACAGGTCTTTTTCATACACGTAAAGTGTTACCCAAAATCAAATAATGAAGTCGTATGAACATCGTACTTATAGAAGTCTCATTTCGGACAAGAAGCTGGCAAGCTTCCGTGTTGTGGTAAATGAGACCGATCTTCTTGTTAGGGCCGACAGACCCCTTGAAACCCAAACAAGAGATCTTATTTTGAGGCACAGAATCCCCCTTGAACGTTATATTGAACAACATCCTGAGTTTGTCCATAGGATGATCCCTTTGCCCCAGGACCGGCTAGCGTCACCCATTGTCAGAACAATGATTACGGCTGGCCAAAAGGCAGGTGTTGGTCCGATGGCAGCTGTTGCAGGGGCTATTGCTGAATATGTAGGCAGAGACCTTTTGGCACACAGCAAAGATGTGATCGTTGAAAATGGAGGAGATATTTTTATAAGAACCGGATTTCCTTTAGTTGCAGCTATATTTGCCGGCAAATCTTCCCTGAGTAGCAAACTTGGGGTACGCATCGATTCACCGGGTCGCCCTGTAGCAGTTTGCACTTCTTCGGGAACTTTGGGGCATTCCCTTAGCCTTGGAAGGGCCGACGCAGCAGTGGTGATCTCAGAGTCTGCGGCCCTTGGAGATGCAACTGCCACATCCATTGCAAATAAGGTGTCAGGCAGGCAAGACATTGAACCGGCTATAGAATTCGGGAAGAAGATAGAAGGGGTTCTGGGCATTGTTGTTGTCTTGGATAAAGAGATCGGCTTTGGTGGTGAGGTGGAACTGGTAAGGATTTAGTTCCTTAGTTCTGAAATTCGTGTTTTTTCTGGCAGAAAATAAATTCGAAATCCGAATATCGAAATCCGAAACAAATCTTCAATTTTCAAAATGCAAATGACCAAAACTGAATCCACAACCATAATCATGTCAAATAACTTGGATTACATGTTTTGAACATTCGAACATTTGTATTTTGGATTTGTTTCGAATTTCGGATTTCGTGCTTCGTATTTCCGCTTTATGCGGGTTAGGGATTTTGGCGTTTGACGCGATTAAGCATATACAAAAGGACTTGTTTTTTTTGCTAAGTCTGTTTATAAGTAAAGATACTTTGTAAGAGTTTAGCTTTTTGAAAAAGGCCGGATTTTGCTCACTCCTGTGAGCCATTTTGGGATTCATGAATCGCTCCACTAAATCGCAAAAACTCGGGCTAACGCCCTCAAACAGTTTGCGATTTTGACGTTCCGTTCTTCATGAATCTTTTTCCAAAATTGCTCAATATCGTTCATAAAACGAGTCTTTTTCATACACGTAAAGTGTTGATGGTTTCGTAAAAAGTCGAAAAACACCTCTTTCTGTCATTCCGGCGAAAGCCGGAATCCAGTTTATTCAGCTAGTTACAAAGGCTCTGGACTCCGGTTTTCACCGGAGTGACGACTTTTTACGAGATTATCAAGTGTTACGATACTTTTTTTCTGAGATGAAAACTATGAAGACCGTATGGGCTCCTTGGCGCATGGAGTATATTTTGAGTGAAAAAGAAGATGGGTGTATATTCTGTTTTGCCTTATCGGGGCAGAGCGATCCCATACTGTACGAAGGTTCACTCTCCATGGTCATTATGAACAAGTATCCATATATTAATGGACATCTTTTAGTTGCCCCCAAAAGACACATATCGTCTTTAAATGATATGACAAAGGAAGAGATGGCCGAGCTTTTAAAGACGATCAAAGACTCGATCGAAATACTAAAAAAAGTTATGAAGCCGGATGGGTTCAATGTAGGCCTGAATCTTGGCGAGGTGGCTGGGGCGGGTGTAGAACAGCACCTTCATTTTCATATTGTACCGCGATGGCATGGAGATACCAATGCTATGACGGTGTTTGCTGAGGTGCGGGTGATACCTGAGCACCTTGAGGCAACGTATTATAACCTTAAACCTTATTTTGATGGGCTCAGCTGAGACCCTTGAAATACAAGGAGATTTTAAGATGAAATCCATAAGGCCGGTGTTATGGTCCCTGATAGTCGTCTTCTTAGTAACCATCGTGGTTCAGAATCTTGGTCTGCTTACCCACAAGGAATCTTTAAGGCTGAACCTTCCGTTGATAAATGAATATCAGACCGAGCCTATTCACCTATCTATTTACTTCTTGGGGTTCTTTTTGATAGGTCTTCTCATTTCCTATGTCCATGGGCTGGTGGAACGTTTCAAAGCAAACAGGACTATAAAAAATCATCTCGAAACCATTCGTAAGTTAGAAGACGAGATAAAGACCTTCAAAGACTTACCTGCTCAGAAAATGAACACGCCTTCCAAAGAAACCTTGAATGCCTGACAATTCGGAGGTTCTACCCGGCATACGGTGGTGAATTAAGGGGCTTTTGATTGCAGTTGATTTGTACCATCCACAATAATTTCATATATTTTTCTAAACCCATCACCCCGGTACTCCATCACCCCTGTGTATCATTTGGTTTAAATTCCCCATGTTCAATCAGACCTTACAGGTTCTACTGCCATGGTTAAAGCCACCCCGATGGTTCAGCAATATCTATCGATTAAGCAGCAGTACCCTGATGCTATTCTGTTTTACCGTATGGGCGATTTCTATGAGATGTTCTTTGAAGATGCAAAGGTAGCATCTCGAATCCTCGAAATTGCTCTAACTTCCCGAAACAAAAAGGACGTAGAACCGATTCCTATGTGCGGCGTGCCCCACCATGCCGCCCAGGGCTACATCGCGCGGCTGATTGAGCGAGGTTTCAAGGTGGCCATTTGTGAACAGGTGGAAGATCCGGCACTGGCAAAGGGACTTGTGAAGCGGGATGTTGTGAGAGTGATAACACCCGGAGTGGTCATTGACACAGAGATTCTGGATGCAAGGTCCAACAACTTCCTCATGGCCTTATCTTACAGCCAAGGTCGCTACGGGATCGCCCATCTTGATATTTCCACAGGGACTTTCAGGATGACCGAGTCAAGCGATTTCGACAAGATCGCAGACGAATGCAGACGTATTGAACCAAGCGAAGTCCTGCTTGCCGACTCGCATCGCGAGACTGTTGAAATCAAAATGCTGGTAGAAACGCTTGGAAAGGCATCTTTAAACTTCTTGAAGGATGAACATTTTGAACCGGAATTAGCTCGAACGCGGCTTCTGAGGCAGTTTAAGACCAAATCTCTGAAAGGATTTGGTTGTAATGAATGGCGAGCCGGCATTGCGGCGGCAGGCGCTCTTCTGCGCTACATAGATGGTAATGAAAAGGGAGAACTCGTGCACATCACGGGTGTTGCATGCTACAGCATTTCCGACTTCATGGTCATAGATGAGGCCAGCAAGAGAAACTTAGAACTCTTTGAGACTATTTGGACCGGTGCCAAACGTGGGTCCCTTATTGGTATAATTGATCAAACTGTAACAAACATGGGCGCTCGCATGCTTCGGGCCTGGCTTCAGTATCCGCTTTTAGATCCTGAGCAAATCAAGCTCCGATTAGACGCCGTGGGAGAGGCCAAGGAGAAGCTTCCCGTGAGGCGTTCGGTAAGGAAGGCCTTACAAGAAGTACATGATCTGCAGCGCTTAAATGCCAGGATTGCGCTTGATCGGTGCAATGCGCGAGATCTGTTAGCGTTGAAACACTCTATTCAAAAACTCCCCAAGATACGCACTTTGGTAGACGAGTTTGCAAACAAGTTTTTTGTTGAGATTACCTCAAAATGGGATGACCTTGACGATGTAAGGGGGTTGATCGAAAAAGCCATCACTGATGAGCCGCCTCTTACAACACACGAAGGTGGCATTATTAAGCCCGACTTTGATGAAGGGCTCGATGAACTGGTTGGGAGCAGTCGTGAAGGAAAGGATTGGATCTTACGTCTGGAGGCCAAGGAGCGGCGAGCTACAGGGATTAACTCATTGAAGGTGGGCTTCAACAAGGTTTTTGGTTACTATATTGAGGTTTCCAAGACCAATATCAAATCAGTTCCTGCGCACTATGTACGCAAACAGACCCTGGTTAACGCAGAGCGCTACATTACCGAGGACCTTAAGGTCTATGAGTCTAAAGTGCTGGGGGCTGAAGAAAAACGAGCCCGATTGGAGTTTGAGCTGTTTTGTGTGGTAAGGAAAAGTGTGGCTCAAAATAATCGTCGCATTGCCGGGATGGCTGACGCTGTGTCCAAGGTAGATGTGTTGCTGGCATTGGCTGAACTGGCTGATCAAAATGGTTATACAAAGCCGGTCGTTCATGCAGGTGACAGCCTCTTTTTGAAGGAGAGTTGTCATCCAGTTGTTGAAAAATTGGTATCATCTGAACGGTTTGTGCCAAACACCATTGAGATGGATCATACCTCCCGACAGGTGCTTATCATTACTGGACCCAACATGGCCGGAAAATCAACAATCCTGCGTCAGGTAGCCCTGTTGGTATTGATGGCCCAGACGGGTTCTTTTGTTCCAGCAGAAGCAGCCTCCATTGGAATAGTCGATCGAATCTTCACCCGGGTTGGGGCGTTTGATAACCTTGCCGAAGGCCAAAGCACCTTCATGGTAGAAATGCAGGAGACCGCCAACATCTTAAATAATGCCACTGAGAAGAGCTTGGTCATTCTGGATGAGATCGGCAGGGGGACTAGTACTTTTGACGGCCTGAGCATTGCCTGGGCTGTGGCAGAATATCTACACGACTGTAAAGGCCGTGGAATCAAAACCCTTTTTGCCACTCACTATCATGAGCTAACGGACCTGGCCCTTACCAAACCTAGAGTCAAGAATTACAATATTGCTGTCAAGGAATGGAATGAGGAGGTCATTTTCTTGAGGAAATTGGTTGAGGGAGGTACCAATCGAAGCTATGGTATCCAGGTGGCTCGTTTAGCGGGCGTTCCGGCACGGGTTTTGGAAAGGGCCAGAGAAATACTAAAGAACATAGAACGTGGTGAATTAGATGGTGAAGGAGAACCTGTGCTGGCACGTTCTAAGAGACCACTTGAAAAAAACGCGAGTGTTCAGCTTCCCCTTTTTACGACTTCAGGTCAGATAGTGATTAATGCCTTGAAAAAGCTGGATATTTCAAATATGACACCCCTTGAAGCATTGAACCGTTTGAGCGACCTGAAAGAGTTAACGGATGATCAATAACCGATCTTAAGAGTTTCGTCCCAATTTAGAGTATCTGAGAATTGGAGTAGTGAATTGGGTTATGCGCTATATGTTTCTAACAAATAACCACAGCATTCAATCAACCTATCAATCCAATCGGCCTATGGCCCATAGACATATATATTTTCTCGTCTTGCTTATTCTGTTTGTTTTAAACCCGCATGTTGCTACAGGATATCAAACCGAAAGTGACTATAAACACGCTATGTCGTGTTTTGAAAAGCTCATGAAAGACCCTAAAAAACAGAAGTTCCGACATCATTGGATTGCATGCATAAAGGAATTTGGTGCTGTTTACGCATCCCAACCGAACGGGCGAAAGGCAGATGACGCCCTTTTCATGAAGGCAAGGTTGTATGCCGAGTTGTATGGGTATTCCGGCAAAAAGAAAGACAAGCAACGAGCCCTCGAATATTACAAAGGCTTGCTGAAGCGTTTTCCCAAGAGCCGATATACGTCAAAAGCTAAAAGGGCAATTACCAGGCTGGGCGGTGGCTACCCAAATGCGTCAAAATCTATCACTGCAGTGCCTGTCAAAAAGCCCGCCTTTAATAAGAAGAGATCCAATGCTAAACCAAGATCGCTTGCTGAGGTAAAGGAAATACGTTTTTGGTCCAGCACTAGCTATACTCGTGTGGTCATTGATGTAGAATCTGAGGTTTCCTATACTCACCGTCTGTTGAAAAAAGACCCCACCATTGCAAAGCCTATGCGTCTTTGTATTGATCTGAATCATGCGCGTATAGGGCAGGGGCTAAAGCCGGTAGTACCGATCGCAGATGATCTCCTCAGCAGTGTCCGGGCAGCTCAAAATAGTCCGAATACGGTCCGGCTCGTTTTAGATATTAAATCGATTGGTGATTTTAAGATATTCTCTCTACACAACCCTTTTCGTATTGTAGTCGATGTAAGTAGTGTGTCCTTGATGTCCGCATCAAAGACTACATCAAAAAAACGATTTAATCACGAACTGGAAAAGCCGGATGGTAAGCTACCCAAGGGTGCCTTGGCAAAACAACTAGCCCTTGGGGTAAAACGGATCGTCATTGATCCCGGACATGGGGGGAAAGATCCGGGTGCAATTGGATATTTAAAGGGTATAAGAGAAAAGAACGTGACCCTGGAGATTTCACGGAGGCTGGCTAAAAAGATTCGTCTGAGGCTTGGATGCGAGGTCATACTGACCCGAAACTCAGACACCTTTCTTTCACTTGAAGAACGCACTGCCATCGCAAATACTAAGAATGCCGACCTTTTCATTTCCGTTCATACCAATGCGAACAGGGCTATGGCTTGTCGTGGTATTGAGACTTATTTCTTGAATTTGGCCACAGATGAAGACGCAATTTTAGTAGCTGCACGTGAAAATGCCACGTCAGCCAAGAATATTAGCGACCTTCAGACAATCTTTAGTGATCTTATGAAAAACGCCATGATAGATGAATCAAGTCGCCTGGCGGGTTATGTTCAAGAATCCATGATTAGGGAATTAAAACCTAAATACCAATGGATTAAAGATAAAGGCGTGAAAAAGGCACCCTTCTATGTACTGCTAGGTGCTGAGATGCCGTCAATATTGATAGAGACTGCTTTTATAACTAACCCCAGAGAGTGCCGCAGATTAAACAGCGCCAGTTACCAGGAAGACTTAGCCAATGCCATTGTCACGGGCCTCCAGCGCTATATCAAGGATATCCATCCGACTGCACACATAAAGGCTCACCTTTGACGACTCCATTCTGTTGATTTTTTCAAAAGTTCTCAACTAAACTGTACTTTTATCACCTATTGAAAAGGCGCTTTCTTCCACGGGCTCACGCCCGTGGTCTTCAGCGCAAATTTTGATATAATTTTCAGAAGATCATTATGTTGGTTTTGTTTTCTGAGATCCATTTATCAAGCTTCTTGCGCAACCACTGCTTAAACAAAGACCTGGTGTTTGGTATCAGTATTGCGAGACCTGCCAAATCGGTAATGAATCCAGGGGTGAGCAGTACGATGCCGGCGACGAAGATCAACAGGGCATCCAACATTTCCTCTGCTGGAAGTTCCCCACGGTTCATGCTTTCTCTGACTCTCATCATAGTTTTAATTCCTTGAAGCTTGGCCAGATAAGCGCCCAAAAGGCCTGTCACAATCACGACAAGGATGGTGTTAAAAGCCCCCAGGTAATATCCAATCTTTATCAAGAGATAGAGTTCAGAAAAGGGTATGAGCGTAAAAGCCAGAAACAGTTTTAGTAACATATTTGGTAAATCCCCAGCAGTTGTCTATTTACCTTGATGGTACAGGAATTTCCTTTTTCGCTTTGAGCTTTGAGCTTTCAGCTAATTTAAGCATATGCGGGTGCTCCATCATGTGTCAAGGTCAAGCGGCAAGTTTCTTCGTTGACGCTGTAATCGCTAATTGATATGAGAACTTATAGACATTAATTGGAATAGTATTCCTCTGAATCACGTCCGTAAGACCTTCCGGGGGTATTCAATACCACGTCTGCTGGTATGGTTGTGAAAATGTCTTAATTGTCCGTTTCAGTGGAGATCCTTTTGTCCAAATTATCCTACAATCAAATTATTAATGAATTGGCATCCTTGTGCGGCATCGAATCGGAGTACCGGGACAACTGGGGTCGCGTCCACCAAACATCGGTAGAAACCAAACAAAACATTCTTAAGGCAATAGGGGAGAACGTTGATACTGGTGCGCAGGCAAATGAGGCGTGGCATTTGAGGCGAGAGCGAGAATGGTCACGCATGACAGAACCAACTATAGTGACCAGTCTCTCAAGCATGCCAAAGGAACTGGTATTTCAGATACCCCTTAGCAGGGCACAGGGCACTTCAGCCGGCTCAGCTATTAAGGATCTGGAGGTGTCCCTGGAAGTGACAGATGAGCAGGGTATGGTCCAACAAATTGCTTTCAGCTATAATGAGTTGTCTTTTTGTGAAAGAAAACTGGTTGGAAGCTGTGTGTACGAGCGCTGGGGTGTGCCGTTCCCCCAACTTGAGACTCTGGGTTATTACAAGTTTTGCCTATCCGCACACTCTGGAAATCATCACAGGACACAAAATATATTTGTTGCAATATGTCCCGAGAAGGCATTCATCCCGCCTCCCTTACAGGGCGGCTGCCGCACCTCTGGTATCTCCATAAGCCTTTACGGAGTCCGATCAAAGAATAATTGGGGAATAGGTGACTTTGGCGATTTGAAAAGGGTCGTAGATTGGGTAGCAAAGGACCTTCACGGGGACGTTATTGGTTTAAATCCGCTTCATGCCACTTTTAACCGCAGACCTTTTAATACTAGTCCCTACCTTCCCATGAGCCGCTTTTACCGAAATATTATTTATCTGGATATCTCCACCATGGAGGATTATCGAGATTCACGAGAGGCACAGGATATTGTCAAGACTGCCGAAACACAGCGTCTTTTGTCTGAGTTCCGGGCCTCAGACACGGTCCAGTATGAACAAGTTGCTGCGCTCAAACAAAAGGTATTGAAGATGGTTTTTAATACCTTTTTTGAAAATCACTGGAACAGGCCGCACACCGAAACCGACCGGAAAAAGGAGCTTGAGAACTACATCGATAGGGAAGGTTTCCTGTTAGACAACTTTGCGACCTTTTGTGCCTTGGATTCGCACATACGCTCCAGCGATCCGGAGGTATGGACCTGGTCACAATGGCCCCCGGAATACCAACGGCCTGACACTGAAGCAGTTCGGCAATTTCGACAGAAACACTGGCAGAAGATACTCTTTTATAAATACTTGCAATGGCAATTGGAAAAACAGCTTGCACTAATCCAGGACTATGCAAAAAGCCGGGGAATGTTTATCGGCCTCTACCATGATTTGGCACTGGCCATCGATCGGTTCAGCGCCGACTTTTGGGCCTATCAGGATTTCTTCATTCCTAAACTTCGGGTGGGAGCCCCGCCGGACGCATTCTCACAAAACGGTCAGGATTGGGGGTTCCCTCCGCCCGATACGGAGAAGTTGCGAGAAAGCGGTTATAAACTTTTTATTAGAGAGATTCGAAAAAATTGTGCTTTCGGGGGGGCTTTGCGGATCGATCACGTCATGAGGTTTTTTCATCTCTACTGCATACCCGAAGATGAGCCACCAAGGAAAGGGGCCTATGTGTCTCAACCTTTTGAAGATTTGCTTGGCATTGTTGCACTGGAGAGTGTTCGGAACCGAGTACTCATCATCGGAGAAGACCTTGGCACTGTTTCTCCATATATACGGAAGAGACTGACTGAAACCAACATCCTTTCATACAGGCTTCTCTATTTTGAAAAGGATAATAATCAAAGCTTTATTCTGCCGGAAGACTATCCTGAATTGGCCCTGGTGACGGTTACGACCCACGATCTACCCACATTGGCTGGATTTTGGAGCCACAGGGACATTGAGGTACGCAAGGAAGCAGGCATGTTTGACAGCAAACAGGCCTTCATCAAGGCTGTTGCAGAAAGAACGATAGACAAGAAAGAGTTGTTAAAGTTGTTAAAGGAGTTGGGTCTGCTTCCCGGACACTGTTCCACAGACGTAAATGCCTATCCTCAGATCACAGGGGATCTCCACAATGCAGTGGTTGGATTCCTTGCAATGACTCCTTCGAAGCTGTTCATATTAGGACAGCAAGACCTGTTTAAGGAGACAGAGCAGCAAAACCTTCCGGGAACGACCATCGAATACCCAAATTGGTCCTTGAAAATGAAATATACTTTGGAACAATTTCGGAGTGACCCTGAGGCAAAGGGTTTTTCCGACATGTTTCGAAATTGGATCAAGAGATCAGGACGAAATAACCTCGCAGATTAGAAGTGCGCCATGTCAAAATAGAAGGACAAAACCGAGTCCTCTTTGGTGCGGTAAATTTCCACGACGCAAAGTGAATTACGGAAGCACGACAAACATAGAAACGGATTGCGTCTTCCTTCAGATTATATGAGGTGAAAAGAGGGTGGAAAGAATAGCGGTTCAGATCTACGAGATACAGGACCCCCGAGAGGCTGAAGCGGTTATTGAATTGGGCGTTGATAGGATCGGAAGCGTCATCCTCTCAGAGGAAAATTGGAAAGTGCCGGCCATAAAGGATGCAATTCTCATTTCCAAGGGAGCACGGGTAAAGCATAGCCTGATTCCCCTCTTTCATAGGAGAGGAGTCTTGTTTCAAGCCATAGAGTATTATCAGCCGGATATAATTCACTTTTGCGAGTGCTTAACTAATGATGACGGTCACATTATGCACTGTGAGGTTTTAGTTGATCTGCAGATCTGTGTTAGAGAGCGATTCCCTGAAATTGAAGTCATGCGCTCGGTTCCCATTGCTACGCCAAGAAATAGTAAAAGGATGCCAACACTGGAAATTGCCAAGCGTTTCGAATCCGCAAGTGATTATTTTTTGACCGACACATGGCTTGGCAAGGAGCCAGTGGAAGGTTACATCGGTATAACAGGACGTACCTGTGACTGGACCGTAGCCAGAAGGCTTGTAGATTTAACCTCAATTCCTGTGATTCTGGCCGGTGGGCTGTCATCTGAAAATGTTTATGAAGGTGTTATGGGTGTTAAACCTTTTGGAGTTGACAGCTGCACAAGAACCAATGGGGTTGACAGCAGAGGAAGGCCTGTGAGGTTCAAGAAAGACCTCGACAAGGTGAGGGCCTTTGTACAGGAGGTGCGTCGCGCAGAAAAGGACCTCTTCAGCATGAAAATACAATCAAAAGGAAGGAAGTGAACATGACCGAAAGAGAGGCTATTCTGGCGTTTATGATGGGAGAGAGGATGAAAGCAGCCCTTATAGTGGCAACTCAAATGGTAATGGTGATTGATGGGCTTGGCGAGCATGAAAGATCTGGGGCAAACAAGGTTTTCTCCGCCTTCTTGAGAACATTGTATCGAGATATCGGGCTTGCCAACAAGGTTTCCCCTCAAGAGGAATGGGCTGACATTCGAAGGGAACTAGACAGCGGGTTGGTCATGGTCGATTCAAATGTCTCAAATGGTTCAATGGAAAATATCTCGCGGGCAATCAGTCACGCTACTACGATAAGCAGTAGAGCCATGACTTTTCTCAAGGAAGAGGGGTTGCTGTAATATTGATGGTCTCGGAAAAAGTCTGATTCAGTCAATGTGTCATTTCCGCCTGCCAACGCCTGATACAACATTCAGCTTATGTGCCAGCATTTCGGCAATGGCGGGCAGGTCGACCGCAGGGAGAAATCTTATGTTTTCAGTAAGTTATATCGTAGAGATTTCTCGCTTTCAGCCGTCGTAGCCGAGGCGACTTCGGCCTCCGCCTTAGGCTATGGCCGACGGCGGATGGCGAAGTCGGCTCGCTCGAAATGACAGGTAATTGGGACTTTTTACGATTTCATCAATATTCAGGATTGAGGAATTCCAAGATCGTGACATGATTTGCTGTTGGAACCAGGCCGTTGCCTATGGCAATTGTGGACGAGCTAAGTGTGGTTTATCTAAAGGATTGTTGGAAGGTATGCCGCAGGATTTCAATTCTGTCAGAGTCAATATCTTGACACTATGGGGCCGATAGTCTCTGGCGTCTGTGACATGAAAATGAATTTTCCTTTTACTGTCAACCAATATTTTTGAGTTTGTGCCTTAAGTTATGGGTTTGCGCAAGAACTTTGGATTATTTGTAGAAATTCTGAGATATTGTATTATTTTGGCATGCAGATTGCTGAAAACCAATAAGGTGAGGTCCTGTTTCAGACAAATGGCAGGCATTGCTGTCGTGAAACCAGGGTCGGAGTTTTGGACAACTGGGCCTTAGAAGCTGTTTCACCCCCTTTTCCTTGGTCTGCTTGTCCATTATTGAAAATTTTCTATCAATTTAGTCTATAGAAAAAGCGAAAATCCTTCCAAAGAACTATGCTTGTTAAGTTAAGTACCTTTGACAAAAATGGATAAGATGAAGCTGCCAAAGGAATTATAAAACAGTTTCTACATGATTTTTGTGAAAAATGTCTGCGAAAAATTTTAGTGTGAAACAAGATGAGCAGGGCATTTACCACTTTGAGGGTGAACTATCTATTCATGCGCTCGATCACCTCAAAGATTTTTTGGACAAGTCTCTCAAAGGTGGACAGGAGATTGCTATTTCGCTCGCCAAGGTTAGATTTATTGACACCGCGGCCCTTCAATTGCTCATTGCCTTTAAGAAACGGTTCGAACCAGAAGTTAAGTTGAAAATTTCTGAAGTCTCTTCTGAGGTAGAGAACATTTTATCTCTTTGCGGTCTCAAAACCATATTGGTGTAAGAGGTGCGCCTAGATGGAAAAGAATATTTTAATTGTAGAAGATTCGCCTACCATGAGGTCGTCTGTTTCTTTTTGCTTACGTAACGCAGGTTATAGAGTGGCAGAAGCTATAGACGGTAAAGATGCCTTGAAAAAACTGCAATCCATGAATGACAAAAGTGAACCTCTGTCCCTGATTATCACCGACATTAATATGCCGCAGATGGATGGCATTACTTTTATTTCAGAAGTAAAAGAGACCGATTTTAAATTTGTTCCCATATTGGTCCTGACCACCGAGAGCGAAGAATCCGTGATAAAAAAAGGACGAGACGCAGGGGCTTCGGGCTGGCTGTTGAAGCCCTTTCAACCCGAACAGCTTCTGTGGGCTGTCAAAAAGGTCATTTGGACGAAATGATCGTAGATGACGAAACATTACAGATTTTTTTCTCCGAAACAGAAGAACTGCTTAAACTGGCAGAAGAAAGCCTTCTGTCTCTCGAGTCCTCACCCCAATCTGTATCAGATATAGAACAACTCTTCAGGTCGGTGCATACTCTAAAGAGTGGTGCGGGCATGGTGGGATATAATCGTATTTCAGATTA
Organism: Desulfobacterales bacterium; assembly: GCA_030668505.1. GTDB lineage: Bacteria > Desulfobacterota > Desulfobacteria > Desulfobacterales. The sequence goes on from DAOUTV010000001.1 coordinate 14,366, forward strand.
TGCCCACCTTGTCGAAAGCTTGTTGGAACGTCTTAGAAGTGGCAAGTTGGCCGTTACCAATAACCTTATCACCTTCCTTCTGGACTCAATCGATTTTATGCGGTTTATGGTTGACAGGGTATCTAAGAGTGAAGACGAAGTCGATCCGGAAGTTCTCGATAAGCGAAAAGATCAGGTAAGACGTTATTTGGGTGTAGATGGGATAAGCTCAAGTGAAAAGGAACCTGATCCGGTCAAAGCAGCTACCCAAGAACCCGCAAAAGAATTCAGTTTCTACAAGATCCATCTCAAGTTTCGAAGAGAGCTTTTCTATTCCGGCCAGGACCCGCTCCTGATCCTTCTATCCCTATCTGAATTGGGGGAGTTTGTCCAGGTGGTACCCGATCTTTCTGAATTTCCGGATTTTGAAAACTTTTCCATGTATGATCTCTATATCTCCTGGCAGATCATTATCAAGACCGAACAGTCTTATGAAGATATCGAAGATGTCTTCATGTTTGTTATAGATGACAACGACATTTGGATTGAAGATATTACCAACCAATACAGGGAGGGTATTGATATAGACCTGGCTGAAAAGAAGCTCGGTCAAGTGCTTGTGGAAAAAGGCAAAATCACGGAGGAAGTATTAACCGATGCTCTGAAGAAACAAAAGAGGCTTGGTGATATCTTAGTAGAGGACGGGAGGATTCATACTGAAGACCTTGAGAAGGCAGTGGCCGTACAGGAGGAGCGTCGCACGGTTTATCGCAAGACAACAATCCGTGTTGATGTGGAAAAGATTGATAGCCTTGTAAATCTGGGTGAAGAGATGGGGATTGGACTTGCTAAGGTGAAGACACTCTTTGAAAAATATACCGGCCCCGGACAAATGGAAATATCGGAAGAGGTCGAAAATCTCTTTAAGGTGAATCAAGATTTCCAGGAGCGAGTCCAAAGGGTTCGAATGTTTTCTTTGGAAGGAACATTCCATAGATTCCAACGCATGGCAAGGGATCTTGCTCTTCAGCAGAACAAGCAGATCAAAGTGATCTCGGCCGGACTTGATACCGAGTTAGACAAAGAGGTTATTGAATATAGTACTGACCCCCTAAAACATCTGGTCCGGAATTGTATTGATCACGGCATAGAGTCTCCGAAAGAAAGGGAGGCGAAGGGGAAACCGCCTACGGGGATCATCAAATTCGAGGCGTATCAGAGAGGTGGGAAAATCTTTATTGAAATTTGTGATGACGGAAAGGGCATCGATTTGAAAGGCATTCATCGGAAGGCTCTTGAAAGGGGTTGGATTGAACCTGAGCAAGCCCTGACTGAAGAAGCCTTGCTTGACTTTATATTTAAGCCGGGATTATCCACCAGCTCAAAAGTTTCGGAGATCTCCGGCAGAGGAGTTGGGATGGATGTGGTGAGGACACAGCTTAATCAAATCGGAGGCACTATAGACATTCATACGGAAAAGGACAAAGGAACCACCTTTATCTTATGTCTGCCCCTGATATCTGCGTTTATGGAGGCCTTGCATGTGTTGGTGCAGGACACTTCATTCTTAGTGCCATTGCAGACTGTTGTTGGAACGGAAAAATTCGACAAGAGACTTGTTAAAGGTATTGGAGCCCAGGAAAGGCTGTACCGATTTCGTGGTGATTATATACCGCTCGCAGATATGACGAAGATCTTACATATTGGTATGCCTCCTACAAACGGCAACACCACAGCAGTGGTCATCGTGGATACAGGAAAAAAAGTCTTTGGTATGCCTGTGGACGAGGTTTTGGATCCACAACAGATTATTGTCAAGACTCTTGAGACAAACTATCGCAGCGTCAAGGGGATAGCCGGCGCCACCATTTTGGGGGATGGCTCGGTCTCACTAGTATTGGATCTTTTGGGAGTGGAGGAAATTTTTTTCAGAAATTCCTTTAAAGGAGACGCGACCCATGAAAGTGAAGAAAAGGTTGAACAGGGTTAATGGCTTGGTTTGCCTGATGTTTTTCTTTTTTTTATGCGCCACTGTTTGGGCGCAGAATCCCAAACCAACCTATGTGGGTTCTGATGCCTGTCAAGATTGCCATGAAACCGAATATAAAAACTTTAAGGCCTATGCCAAGAAGGCATACTCTTACAAGAGTATCAGGGAAATGAAAAAGGGCCTCACTGAGACAGAGTTTTGCAAGTGTTTCGAGTGTCACACCACTGGATATGGAAAACCGAGTGGGTTTCGCTCCGAACATGAGACGCCCCACCTCATGAACGCAGGTTGCGAGGTCTGTCACGGCCCGGGGAGCCTTCATGTTGAAACCGGGGAACCAAAAGAGATAAAGGGGAGCCTGACGGCCAAGGACTGCGATGCCTGCCACAGCTCAGAACGTGTTAAGGCTTTTGATTACAAGCCACTGATCCACGGGGGAGCCCATTAGTACTGTGTATATTTTGTTCATTATGTTTGTCGGGTTAACTCAACAAACCCAATAAACGAAATGAACTCAACTTGTGGAGGTAAGGTCATGATAAAATGGACACATCAACTGCAAAGAAGAACCGGGCTTCGCGTCAAGATTCTTATGGCAACGATCTTGGTGGTCGGTGGATTCACCGGGGTATTTCTTTATCAAACAGTTTCTTTTCATACTCAGAGCGCCTTGAACCAGGTAGCGGAATCGAGCCAAAGCCTGCTTAAGAACACGTACAGTGCAATCAAATATCCCATGTCAGTTGGAGACAGCATTACAGTTGAGAAGCAATTAATGGACATAAAAAACCATATGGAAGGCACTGAGGTCTACATATCAGACTTCCACCAGATTGTTCAATACGCCTCAGAAGAAGACCGCATTCATACCGGCATCCAGGACTATCTGTTGGGAAAAGAGACCAGAGAAGCGCTTACTGCTGCATTAAGGACTGGATTGTCGCCCCAAAAATCCATTACGGAAATCAGAGACGGGGATCCTTTCTTGGTCACAATAATGCCACTTTTAAATGAAAGCTCTTGTCATCACTGCCATGGAGCAAGTCAAAAAGTGCTGGGCACCATGGTTGTCAAACACCCCGTAAAAGAGGTATACTCGTCTCTGGCCTCAGCCAGAAATCGCTTAATAGGGTTTTCTATTATCGAGATCATTGGGATCATATTAGTTATCAACTTTCTATTTAATCGACTGGTAACTAGACGCATTAAAAGCTTGGCGGCAAAGACGGGGTTAGTCTCAGCCGGAGATATCACAGTAGAGGTTCATGATGATTCTCGGGACTCCATTGGAAGATTAACTCGGAATTTTAACCAGATGATTAAAAACATACGTGATCGGATGGAATATGCCAACAGCCTAAAACTGGGCATTTCAGAACCTTTTTTTATGGTCGATTCCGATATGAAGCTGACCTTTATGAATGATGCCGCTGCCAAATTTGCGGGTGTTCGCCCTGGAGATGTTCTGGGAAAAAATACCTGCATACAAGTATTCAAGAGTGATATGTGCGATACGGCGTGCCCCATAAAAAAGGCCATGGAAACCGGTGTAGCCACTGAGGGTTTCAGGGTCACTACAAAAAACGCTGAGGGGAAAGAAGTTCCCGCTATGGCGAGTGGCGCTGCTCTGAGGGATTCTGCGGGCAAGATTTTGGGCGGGTTTGAAATGCTACGCGATATTTCTAAAGAAGTTGAAGCAGAATCCGGGTTGCGAGATTCTTACCACAGGGAAGAAGAAGCAAAGAAGAACTTACAGCATCGGGTACAAAGCCTTTCAGACATCTTGAGTAGGGTTGCCGGGGGAGACTTAACAGTAAGGGCCGAAACGAGTGGTGAAAATGACTCGATGGACCGGTTGGTTCAGAGAACAAATGAAACGTTAGATCACATGAAAGAACTTATTGGACAGACAAAAAAATCCGCCCTAACAGTGGTCATGGGAGTCCGGCATATCTCTGAGGGAAACCAGGAACTTTCACAGCGTACCCAGCAACAAGCAGCCACTGTGGAAGAGACGAGCGCAACTGTTGAAGAACTGGTATCCAATATTAACCAAAACGCTACTAATACCCAGCGTGCCGACAATCTATCAAAAGAGGCTGTGGCTGTAGCTGTAGAGGGTGGACAGACAGTCGAAAGGACGGCTCAGGCCATGAACGACATGTCGGAAGGGAGTCGTAAGATAGTTGAGATGATGGATTTGATCAATGAAATAACCTTTCAGACCAACCTTCTTTCGATCAATGCTGCCGTGGAAGCGGCACGGGCCGGAGAACAGGGGCGGGGATTTAATGTTGTTGCCAACGAAATACGCAGTCTTGCAAAGAGAAGCTCAGAGGCGTCCAAGGATATTCAAAGCCTTGTCCGTGAGATCATGGATCAGGTTAGTACGGGTAAGGAATGGGTCGGCCAGCTGGAGAACGGATTTAAGAAGATCGTAGAAACCATTAAACAGGTCTCCGATGCTCTCAGTGAGGTTTCCTTAGCCACCCAGGAAAGTTCAAGAGGAATTGAGCAAATTGGCCAGGGAGTTAATGAGTTGAGTGATGTGATCTCACATAATGCATCATTAGTGGATGGGCTGGCAGGTGCCACTGAACAACTCAACGAAAAAGCGGGTTTACTACAAGATATAACGGAAAAATTTACATTGGGCGATCAAGATAATATTGAGGTTGAAGAGTTCAGTTTCAATAAGAGTATCCAAGATCAAAAGAAAGACAGGCGTGGAACCCAACCCCCTGCTACGAGGTCATTACGTGAGGAGTTGGCTACTCAGCACCCCATTGAAGAAAAACCGGAAGACTTGTTGGAAAAAGAGTTGGATGGGGGATTCGAGGAATTCTAATGTCCGAAATTCAGCAATATGTAATCTTTTCACTAAATGAACAAATATATGGCATTGAAGTCCCCAAGATAAAAGAGGTCGTCAGCTATCGAAAGATCACGCCTCTTCCCAATATGGTTGGGTTTATCAAGGGGATTATTAATCTGAGGGGGGTTGTTCTGCCGGTATTTGATCTGAGAGAAAAGTTCAATCTTTCAGAAACCACTTACACCCCTTTTCACATAATCATTGTGATGGAGATATCGGGAAGAGCTATGGGGGTTATCGTGGACGAGATTTCGGACGTGGTGGAACTCTCACCCGATGAAGTTCAAGCCCCTTCCAATCTTCCTCCCGATGTACAAGCCGAATATATCAAAGGTATTGGGAAAAAAGAACATGAACTTATCGTCCTGTTGGATGTTGATCGACTCCTGAGTTCCAAAGAACTCGAGATCCTGGATGCTACCTGATATGTATGAGCTGTCCTCTTATGGTCCCCTGTCTGAATGAAACAGATTTTGAGGGATACGGGGCTTTGTCCACACTGCAAATTACTACAGTACTCCAGCGCTTCATCCCGGAAGGGGAAGGATAGGGGCTTTGTATCAATTCTACAGCAACAGGTTGAAGAAGACAGTCATTATGCTCATGCCGGGTGAGTATTTTGCCACTCAAAAGGATCAGGTGCTTTACACCGTTGTGGGCTCATGTATCGCCACTTGTATCTATGATAGGGAACAAAAAATAGCCGGGATGAACCATTTTTTACTTCCGGGAATGGTACGTCCTGATGATATGCTGACATCTGATCTAGGCCGATACGGCATGTTTGCCATGGAGCTGTTGATTGGCGAACTCATTAAGTTGGGAGCCCGGAGAGGGAAACTTGAGGCTAAGTTATTTGGGGGGGGCAATGTATTGAAATTTAGAAGCTGTGACGGCGATGTGACCAGGTCCAATATTCGTTTTGCAAAAAAATTCTTAGAGCTGGAAGGAATCCCTGCAGTGAGCCAAGATCTTGGAGGGAACGGCGGAAGAAAGATCTTGTTTTTTAGTGATAGTGATAAAGTCCTCTTGAAACGATTTGATATTAGGAAAGAGCGATCATTCATTAAATCCGAAGAGACTTATAAGAAAACCATTTTTCAAGAACCACATATAAAATCACCACTAAGGCTGTTTTAATATATGAAGCCTATCCGCGTGCTTATTGTTGACGATTCACCCATAGTGCAATCAGTGCTGACGAGTCTCTTGTCTGATGAACCTGATTTTGAGGTATTGGGAACCGCTTCTGATCCCTTTGAGGCAAACGATTTGATTGTGAAAAAAAGGCCTGATGTGATCACACTGGACATTGAGATGCCTCGAATGGATGGAATCACCTTTCTTAAACGACTTATGAGCTTCCGTCCCGTCCCGGTGATCATGATCAGTTCCTATACCCGCGAAAACAGCATTTGCACCTTCGAGGCCCTGAATGCCGGGGCCGTTGATTTTGTTGCCAAACCCACAGGGGATGTCAGGAGCGGTCTTCGGAAAATGAAACATGAGATTACCACCAAATTAAGAGCTGCAAAACGGGCCAAAATAAAACCCTCCGGACTATTTGGCAAATCAAGAAGACTAGTATCGATAGGGAAAAACAGGGCATCGAACAAGATCATCGTCATCGGGGCCTCAACAGGCGGAACTCAGGCCATACAAACACTGCTGGAGTGCATGCCTTCAAATGTAAATGGAATTGTCATTGTCCAGCACATGCCGGTTCGCTATACAAATCCCTTTGCCCAGAGGTTGAACGGATTGTTTCTAATGAACATTAAGGAGGCCGAGGACGGTGATCGCATTGACAAAGGAAATGTACTGGTGGCGCCTGGTGGGCGACACTTGCAGGTAGCAAAGGACCCTATGGGATATTATGTACAGCTGCAAGACGGTCGGCCGGTCAAACACCAGCGGCCTTCAGTTGATATCATGTTCCATTCGGTTGCAAAGACTGCTGCCTCCGACGGCATTGGCATACTCCTGACAGGGATGGGAGATGACGGAGCCGATGGCTTGCTGGCTATGAAGCAGGCTGGGGCTTTTACCGTTGCACAGGATGAAGCCAGTTCGGTAATTTTTGGTATGCCAGGAGCGGCTATAGAACGTGGTGCAGCTATAGTGGTGGCTGAGCTGGATGATATAGCAAGTGTTGTTCTTTCGTCGCTTAAGACGTGACAGTTAGGATAGGAGTCGGGATATGGCCAAGATACTTCTTATAGACGATAGTCGTCTGATTGCCCATGCAGCCAAGAAAACTTTGACCAGGGTGGGACACGAGATTATTTTAGCTGAGGATGGCGTCGCCGGCCTGGAGAAAGCAAAGTCTGAACAGCCTGACTTGATCCTGTTGGATTTAATCATGCCCGGTATGGACGGATACCAGGTGTGTCAAAAATTAATAAAGGAGGAAAGCTCTAAGGAGACACCTGTCATTATGCTTACGTCAAAGTCTGAGCCTGCCGACAAGGTAAAGGCTCTGAAAATAGGGGCTTTGGACTATGTGACCAAGCCTTTTGACGAAGCCGAGTTGGTAGCTCGTGTGAATATACACTTACGACTCAAAGAGCTCTATGAAACGGTTCAGGAGAAAAATCGGCAGCTCCAGGACCTGGCCAACAAAGACGGACTGACGGATTTGTTCAATCATCGATATTTCCACGAGCAGTTGTCAAAGGACTTTTTACGCGCCAGACGGTATCATGAGTCTTTGACGTGCGTTTTGTTGGACATAGACCACTTTAAGAAGTTTAACGATACACACGGTCACCTGACAGGGGACGTCGTATTGAAAGCACTTGGATGCATCATCAAAGATTCGATCAGGGACAGCGATTTTGCGGCCAGATACGGGGGTGAAGAGTTTGCGCTCGTTTTGTATCATACCGATGGGCCGGGGGGATTTGATGTGGCTGAACGGCTCCGGCGGAGGGTGGATGATAATGAAGTACATGATAAAGGCAACGTGCTGCATGTCAGCATCAGTGCGGGAGTTGCTACGTTTCCACACAAGCTGATCCACAATTCCAAGGAGCTGATTGAATGTACTGATAAGGCACTTTATCAGGCCAAGAACAACGGCCGAAACCGAGTAGAGAAATTTGACGGATAATTCACCACTTTCAATTGAGCATTTTCCCGGGATTGGGCAATGAAAGATAGCAATGCGCCAACTGAAGAAGGGATCCAAAGGATCAACCGGCTCCAGCGCGAATTTTTCAGTGGACTCATCCACGTTTTTGACCCGCCTTTACCGGAAGGTGTGCCGGAGCGTCTGAAAAAGATTGTGGCATCCGGCAAGATAGCTAAAGGAGATGTTGTACTGGATGTTGGTACGGGCACAGGGATATTGGTCCCCCTGATTCAAGCGTATGAGCCTGAGGCCATCTTTGCCTGTGATCTTTCGGAGGTTATGCTGGCTCATTTACACGAACAGTACCCGTATGCAAAGACCATCGCGAAAGATGTACGGGATCTCACCCTGCCTGAAGACAGTATTGATGTGGTCTTCATGAATGCCTGTTATCCTAACATTGTGGATAAAGACAGAGCCTTTGCGAATACTAGTCGGATGATGAAACCAGATGGGCGCATAGTGATCAGCCATCCTTTGGGAAAATCATTTGTTGAATTATTAAAGGAAAAATCGCCCTTTCCTCTGGATGACTTTCCCGAGAAACCTGATGCTAAAGTTTTACTTAAGCATTATGGTTTTGACATGACCGACTTTGTAGACGAGGAAAAGCTCTATATTTTGGTAGCCACCAAGCAGCACTAGGACTAATACCTGATAATTAATTGGAGGAAGGAGTATGGCTGGTGGATTGGACGTAATTATCGTTGACGACGAACCGGGCGTATGTGAAGTGGTCTATGGAATCATCAGGCGATTCTATACGTGGGGCGACGTACTTGCCATTACAAATGCCGATGAGGCAATAGCGTATTGTCTGAGTCGTGATACCGGTATTGCGATTTTTGTAGTAGATGTATTTCTTGGTGAAAAGAGTGGGTTTTATTTACTTAATATGATTGAGAAAAAGTTTCCCACAATTTATCAAGACACAATTATGATCACTGGAAATGCCAATGATGATGTTGTGAACATGTGTGTGGCCTCAGACGTAAACTATTTGTTGGAAAAACCTATCAAACCATTCGCATTGCAGCTTGCCGTAAGGGCGATTGTGGCGAAATACCTGAAATTTGCGAAGAAGCTGTTGCGAGATCCAGCTTTTGCCAAGAGCGTTGCAAAATTTTGATTTGCCCTCTTCGCCTTGACATCTTTGCCTGCCTGTAATAGACTGCTTCAGCTGAATCCGTTGCGAATTAAGTGTCAAAGACTTTGATGCAAAGTTGTGCCTGAGTGCTCGGGAAAAGCACTTTCTGTCTATGTACGATTTTTACAGCTTTAAACACGCAACTATTTACTCGTAACAAAAAATTCCTATTAGAAGCCATTTCAAAATGGGGGCAAACCTTAGGGCTCGCGCAAAAATAACTTCACATTTTGGCATCTCAGCTTCAGGCTATCTTTGACCGATACTTATTCGCAAAATACGCGAAATAGCTGGCTATTCCTGTGGTTTTGCTCAATCGGATCGGCCAAAACTAACCCAAATCTGAGCGCCAATTCTGCCAAGTTATTCTTGCGCAAGCCCTTAGATACAGTATAACTCCCCATGATGCTGCGACCCTATGAATCAAAATCGGATGACTTCGAGTTGGTTTTTTGGGGGCAGAGGTGGATTCAGAATTCCATTTCAGAATACCGGAGGGGCAACTGCAAATTTGCGTCATTCTTTCCAGCACCTGAAAAGGATAGCAAAGGAAATCGTTTGGAAAAGGTTAGAAGAGGATTATAATGAGCTGGATTCCTTGCTTAGTGACGATTTTCCAAGGCATGGGGTTAAGGATGCACTTAAAACAATTGTTTCTTTCCTAAAACTTCAAAAACTGTAACACTTTACGGGTATGAAAAAGACCTGTTTTACTCACAGGAGTGAGTAAAATCCGGCCTCTTTCAAAAAGCTAAACTCTAACCAAGAACCAAATTTTACTCCCAATCAACCGATTTGCTTGTGACTGGCATGAAAGGAGGGCTCCATGAAAACCACACTTAGCATCATCAAAGCCGACATTGGCAGTGTGGGAGGGCACATTGCCCCCAGCGGGCAATTGTTTTCTGTTGTGAAAGAGTACGTAGAAGACGCCTCCCGTGGGATTGTTAATGACGCATTTATCTCTAGCACTGGGGATGACATTGCGCTGCTGATCTCCCACCAAAAGGGCGTTTTGAACGAACAGGTCCATAAGCTGGCATGGGATGCATTTCTGGAAGGGACCAAGAGGGCTAAGCAACAAGGCCTGTACGGTGCCGGCCAGGATCTGCTGAAGGATGCCTTTGCGGGTAATGTAAAGGGGATGGGGCCCGCAGTTGCCGAGATTGAGTTTGAAGAGCGTCCTGCCGAGCCCTTCCTGATGTTTGCCGCTGACAAAACCGATCCGGGCGCCTATAACCTGCCTATCTACTTGGCTTTTGCGGACCCAATGTACAATTCGGGCTTGATCCTGGCACCAAAAATGGAAAAAGGTTTCAAGTTTACCATAATGGATGTTTCCTATACCGAAGGTGACAGGATTATCGAGTTGAATACACCGGAAAACATCTACGATATTGCTGCTCTTCTGAGGGATAATCAGCGCTTTGTAGTCGAATCGATTCATTCCCGTGAAGATGGGGAACAAGTCGTTTCTGTGAGCACGACACGCCTTCATAATATTGCGGGAAAATACACGGGTAAGGACGATCCGGTGATGCTGGTGCGTGTGCAGGGCTCCTTTCCAGCAACTGGCGAAGTGCTTGCGCCCTTCAACATATGTCACTATGTGGCTGGATTCATGCGCGGAAGCCATACAGGTCCCCTGATGCCTGTAAAGCGCAACAGCACTATATCTTTTTTTGATGGTCCACCTATTGTCTCCTGTATGGCGTTTTGCGTGCACAACGGAAAGTTAACGCATCCTGCCGACGCCTTTGACCACCCGTTCTGGGATTATGTGCGCGACAAGGCCTCCCGTAAGGCCTATGAGATAAGGGAACAGGGCTTTTCGGGAGCGGCCATGCTTCCTTACTCTGAGCTCGAATATGGCGGGATCGTAAAAAAGATGGAGAGGCTTGAACCCGAGTTTAAAGTTCGATAGTAATGAGTTTCCTTAAGCTAAACCTTTACCAATTGTAAACGAACTATGATGAGCGAAGAAGTAGACTATTTCAAGGATAAGCTGAATAAACTAAATCAAAAACACGCGATTTGGGGTGGCTGCATCTTACTCGCAGTTCTTGTCGGATTGGGATATTTCTGGATCTCTAGACCTGTCATTGTCATGGATGCCGGCCAAGCAGGCATTCATGTTAAGAATAATGGTGGCATGGATGCGCTCATTCACAAAATAGACGGGTTTTGGTATTGGGCCGGCCGTGTAGCATTATTGACCAATATGCCTGACATCCGGCAGAGGGTTGGGCCGGGGACAGCTCCGGTCCGATTGCAGATTCCAGATATGCCCATCCCAGGTAAACAAGCTACTCAAACAAGCGCTTGCTTTATGAAGCTTGAGGTACACTATAGGATTCCCGGTATTCCCATATTCAGATATACTACACCTCTGTACTTTGAGTATGATGCAGACCGTAAAATATGGACGGCAACAGAGAACATCCCTGCCAAGCATAGGTCCCTCGGAAAGCTTGCGGTGGGCAATATCGGCAAAATTGAGCTAAACTTTCATTAAGGACTTGCGTAAAGATAACTTCGCAGACACGAAGTGCCTCTTCTCAAGCCGTAAGGCGCAACCATTGCGCTATTGGCGCTCAGATTTGTGTTAAATGGTAAGTTGTTTTCGCGCGAGCCCTAAGTGTGTATATGGAGACAGGAGACAAGTTCGACATGGACGAAGACCCTGGTTGCAAGATGGCCGAACAGCCGTCCACCCAGATGATATTCAGGTATTTTCTTGTCATATTCCTAATTACCATCTTCTTTGTAGGTAAGCTTCTGTGGCCCTTTTTTTCCATCTTAGTGCTTGCGTTTGTCCTAACTGGCACCTTTTATCCGGTGTACCGTTTCCTGGCTAAGAAGATGCGGCCAGTGCTGGCTTCCTTGATCACGTGTGCGATCATATTCTTAGTGGTTTTTGTACCTCTGGTGTTTTTGATAGGTGCCCTTTCCAAGGAAGCATATGGCCTGTATCTCATGGGCACCAACGCTGCCACAAACCAAGATCTTAAGGAACTCTTTCAGAACAGCCACATTATGGAACGTATCGAAGGATTTCTTGCAAATTATGACATCAAGCTTGGCGCCGAACACCTCAACAAAGGCTTGTCTGAACTTGGGCGGACCGTTGGCCTGTTTCTCTACGAGCAAGCGAGCGCTATTGCCTCAAACGTTTTGAAGTTTCTCGTTAACTTCGCACTGATGCTGTTGATTATCTTCTTCTTGTTGATCGATGGCAAGAAGCTTATTAGCTTCCTCATAGAACTTTCTCCGCTTCCTGAGGATCAAGACAGGAAACTCATGGGTAAATTTCACGAGATGGCCTCGGTCGTTCTCATCGTAAACGGAATATCCGGGCTGATTCAAGGATGTCTGGGTGGTGTTATTTTTGCTGTCTTTGGCTTAAGTTCGCCTCTTCTTTGGGGGTCTATCATGGCCATTCTGGCCTTCTTCCCTATTATTGGTATCGCTCTTGTCTTTATCCCTGCCTCTGCATTTCTTCTCTTAAAGGGTAGAATAGGGGCATGTATCTTCTTCGTAATTTTCTATGTAGTTATTTCATCTGTCATAGAATACGTGATCAAACCAAAGCTTGTGGGAGATAAGGTGAGAATTCACACGCTTTTGGTCTTTATTTCCGTTCTGGGAGGACTAAAGGTATTCGGGATTCTTGGAATCATCTATGGTCCCCTGGTAATCACCGCGTTCTTGACCCTAACTGACATCTATCGCTCAACTTATGAGACGTACATAAGAAAGGTTTAGCGCGTGCCGCCAAAGACGGAGAGTCAAAAGCAAATGACCCCGCCTCCTGGATCGGGGTCATTTAGTTGGATAGTCACTCACAATAAGTTTCCTGAAAGACCTACAGTTGCTCACCACCCGTGAGTGGCCTGCCATGGATCCTTAAGAAGCAACCCAGCATGAATAGCGCCGGCAGAAGTCCGTATAGAATCTTCGTAACCAAAGTCACTTTTATGAGGACATAGCTAATGCCTACCAGGGGCATAAGTGCCAGACGGACAATGGGCTTACACCAGGTATGGATGTTGATGAGATCTGCCCAGAATGGACCGTGCCGGTAATACATCCTGACAAACCATCTGCCTGGCGTGTTTGTGAGCAGGCACTGATCTCGAAAATCTCTCAAAAGTTTTACATGTGGTTCTGCATATGATCCAAAGGCTGCAGTGGCAATAAAACATCCACCGCCGCTACTACTTCCGTCGTCACCACCTGATCTAATGTTTTCGTCCGTTGCAACCACTTCGGTTTCTTCGACAAGAGCGCCTGGGTCTACGATTACGCCATTGGCTACGGCATCGCTGTCGCCAAAGCCGCCATCCACAACTTCCAGGGTAACAGATCGGCCATCGTCGTTGAAGATCGTATGCTCCGTCCAGTCCTGCCAACCGCTGATTGTGTCATATTTGTAAAACTCCCTAGCTTTTGAAATACTCTCTGAGAAATAGACTCTCACTGTGGCTTTGGCTCCGGGCTCATTTACACTTAAGCGATAAGAGAAAAGTCCAAGTAAGAATTTCTGGGGCCTCATTATTTTTTCTGAAATAGTTGACGGATCAATCGTCTCCAAGGCTTCTATGGCGTTGATGGAATCAGAGATCTTGCAAAGTCCGATGGTTACATTGTCAACGCTTGAATGTATACATTTGATAACCTCAGGTTGATCGTTGTCAGCAATACCGTCTCCGTTGAGGTCAACGTCATCACCAACCTCCTGATCATCAGGGATGCCATCTGCATCAACATCGTTGAAGTCTGATGTAGTCGTAGTAAACTCAATGGTGTCTGACCATCCTGAGGACTCAGAGTAGGCGTCGTAAAATTGAACACGCACATAGTATGTAGTGCCTGTCTCCATCACCGTGTGGGGAACCGGCAGTTTTGTTAGGTGCTCAGTGCTATTTACATCAAGTATAAGAGAAGAGAAATCCTCTTTCTTGCTGATATGCCATAGGCTTTGACTTTGAGAGTCACCATCCGGATCAGAGAAAGGTTCTGTAGTGATGTTAGTCAGCAACTCGCACTCCGTCTGGCCATAGTAGGGAGACATGACCTGAGGCCTTCTCGGGGGGAGATTCGACTGTGGAATATCAGTGATTGTCACTACCTTCTCAGCTGTTTTTGTCACATCTCCATATGTGTAGCTAGCCGTGATAGTAACGGTCTCGTCGCTCATCACCTCGGAGGTAAAAAGGGCCCCGATGCTATTCATGGTGGCAAAGGAAGAGTCTTCGGACCAGGTGACACTTTCTGTGATGGTCTCGGTGGTCCCGTCGCTGAATGTGGCAGTGGCTGTGTAGTTAGAGGTGGCATTTTCATTCATCGAACTTTCTCCAGTGATAGAAACACTGTTGAGAGTTGGGGGCTCATACACCCAGGAGACGTTCACGATACATGGGTCAGTTGCTTGCAGGCCGCCGTTGTCTATGACGGTCAACAGGAAGGTGAGCGTTTCACCGTCTGCGTCAACGTCCGGTGCTGTGTAACTCGGCATTGCTGAGGCGGCATCAGACAGGGTTACAGGTATACCTGCTGTTTGACTCCACAG
>DAOUTV010000282.1 GCA_030668505.1 Desulfobacterales bacterium
CGCCTCATGTGGCCATTGAATTTGGAAATCGGAGGTCATCTCTTTGGCACCGACGGCTCCGATCTGCATGCCGATGCTGTTTAATATTTGATGGGATGGCGAACGCTTCAAAAGTTCGATATCGGGTAACCGTTCACGGGGTCTACAGATCCCATCCATGCTTTTATAGTTGAGACGGAATGGTAATTTTATAGCACAAGACGTGATCCATGTACTACAGAAAAGCTGAGTGGAAAGATTCTGGGCAACTGGATGGCGGTCAGGATGAATCGAATAGTAGTGAAGGGGCGGGTTGATCATGGAAATAGGCTTTGACCGATTCCAGTATGAAATTGAAAGCGGATCGCCCTTGCAGAGCGCATGTCGCTACAACGGTCCATAAACGTTCATTGCTTTGCCTGCCCTTTACACTGCGTGTGCCTTGGGTTATGAGTCGATCTATCACTACAAATCGTATGGCTTGCTCGGCAACATTATTGGTAGGATCTACGCCCGGGCTTGTGATGAATTCAAAGTAGGCTTTTCCATGAAGACGAAAGCGATTGGCCATGTTTTTGGCTTCCCTTTTTTCTTCTTTCCCCATTTTGTTCATTTTGGTTGGAACGTCGTCTAAGGCTGCTGTAATGATTTGCTGTTTGGCATACTCAAGGGCCGTCGCAAAGGCTTTGGGTGTCATGTTTTCACGGTCATGAATAACTTTAAACATGTTTTTGACTTCATCGAGGAGTTTCTGACCATAAGCCTTTGTTTCCGGATCTTTTAAGGTGGTTAAGAATCGGATATCCCGAATCAAATGGGCGATGCAAAACTGTATTGAGACGTTAAAATCCTTCATGTACTTCCGATATGCAGAAAAATAATCGCAACCCAGGACGCCATCGAATTCTTTGCCCAGGACCTCAATCAACACCTTTGAGCCACGGGATTTGTCAATTTTGAATAGCACATACAGTTCAGCTTTGAAAACCCATGTCCAAAATTTGTCTCTGTTTTCCTTGTGTCCGGTTTCGTCTACATTTACGATTGTCTCCAAAGGGAGACGGTCGAGCAATTCGTTGTATGGAGCTTCGAGAGACTGAGATACCTTCTCTACGACTTTACGGAGATATCCTCGGGATACCTTTTCACCAAGAACATCCCTAATGTATTTTCTGATCGTAGAAAATGACGCGTGGCAGACGTTCTTCATGTAGGCTACCAGCGATGTTAAGCGCTCTTTGAACAACCCTTCTTTATAGACCTCAGGAGGGAATGGCATGTAATGAATCTTGCCACATGTTGGGCACCATACCGGATATGATCGATGTTCTTCTCTGATCAACGGGATTTCAAGGAGTTCAACCTGCTGAATGATCCGAGGCTTACCGTCCGTGATGCTGACTTCGCCATGGCAGTCCGGACAGCTGACCAATATGTAGGGGTGGACCTTGTTAATTTCCTCTGGGGCAAATAGTGGACGATCATGTCTCTCATGGCCGGGTTGTCCTCCGATTTTTCGTTTACCCTCCCCTTGCTTTTTGTTGGATTTGGGCTTTGTAATATCATCGGAAGAAGGCGGTTTGCTGGAATTGGAGGAATTCTTTGAAAGCTTGGCCACCTTGAGCTCCAGGATCTTTATCTGCTCTTCCTGGGATTGAACCGTGTTGCTTAAATCACACAGGATTTTGGACACAATTTTCGGTCCGGCATTATACAGGGCCAATGCTTCATCAGGCGTCACGGCATAACTCCCGGCGAAAGTTCTTGGTCAAAGGATAGACATAAACAGCCTTTTTGGACAGTAGCGGTTGGCGTGATTCGCTGAGCTTGCCCTGACCCGTTGTCTGGCCCACACAGATCCAATTATCCGCCTTGTAACAGGTGCCCTGGTATCGCTCTGTGTCCACAAAGGTTTCAAGGAGATAAACCGGATGGTTGTATAGATCTTGCCAATCTTGTGGCAGACGCTGACGGTTCGATGCCAATAGATATGAGGCTAAGCAGGATATCTGAACCCATGGCAGGATCAAAAAACGGAGGTTATTGGCGATCAGGTGAAGATTTCTTTCTCTGGTCTTTTTACTCCAACCAATAAAACGATCCCGCACGCCGATATACCATGGCGCAGAGCCCCATGCCAGACAGGCAATAGGGCGGCCACCGGAAAAGGCCATATATTTGAGATGCTCTCCAATGGGTTGGGTATAGCCAAGATAATGGTATTCGCTTACAAGGCCATTGAAGATCTTCTCAAAGGGAGTTCTGCGAACCTGCTCAAGGTTGATGGGAAACAGATCGGCAACAGAACAATGAATGGGCGTGTTATCGACTGTTACTCTGGATGGTTTCTTTCGTTCTGCAAGCGGGTTGGCAGGAGTGAATTTCCTGGGAGGCAGCTTAATGAGGCCCTTTGACTCCAAGAGAAGAAGCAGGCTTCGGCAGACCATGTCTTTAAGAACACCATTCGGCTGCCTCCAATCCCATTCCCTGCAAACTTCTTGAGAAATGAAGCGCCTGCTTTTACCAGGATGTGCCTCAATAATCCGCTTGACAATCTCGACATCTTCCGGGGTGACTGACCGTCTCCGATATGTTATGATCGTTTCCATTCCCGAGACTATAAAGCATCAGAAACTGGAACGCAAATTATTTCTCAAAAAAACTTACGGTAAGGTGTTAAATCTTAAACTTAAAGCGATTATTGCCCGTGAACGGATACGAATTTTGATATTGTTTCGTATTTAGATATTCGTATTTCGGATTTAGTTGTCTTGAAAATACATCTATTTGGCCAAGTTACATTCTACTTTGACGTTTCCCTGCCGGGGGGCAGGCATGGATTAACTTTGCCCTCATATTTCTTGCCCGCAGGCCTTTAGAAAATCTTTGACAGCCTTGGTGAGTCCTACATAGAGAGCATAAGAAATGAGAGCATGGCCAATGGATACCTCTTTGATGCCCGGGAGTTCCTGGAGCCGAGGGAGGTTGTTCAGGTCAAGATCGTGCCCCGCATTGAGGACCATGCCGGCATCAAGGGCTGCATCGTGGGCCTC
>DAOUTV010000081.1 GCA_030668505.1 Desulfobacterales bacterium
GTCACCATGCCATATACCTTCTTTATGCAATCGACCTATCTCCTGTCCGAGTTTCTCGATAAGCTTCCTTTTCGCATAGACCTGCTCCCTTGCAAGAGGACGCCGCCAGTGTTTAATTATGAAGTCGCCCAGACCAGATGCATTGATCCCTTCTGTGACTATGTAATGACGGTAGCCTTGCTTGCCCCAGCATAGTATCTCAGGGGACCTGAAACCATTCCGTCCGAGGATTTCTCCCTGTAACCTTGCTCTCTCGCATCGACTGCCCCGGACTAGGCTTTTGAGCCATTCGAATGGCGATCTATTCAGAAATTCCTTATAATAGGTAACCGATGGCTTCAAGCGCCTTGCTACAATACTATTGGAAGAACTCTTGACCCATTCCCATTCTTTCGGCAGATCTCCGTTAAGAAGAAAATGGATTGCTTGCACATATTCATCTCTAACAGGCCCATAAATCGATATTCCTAAAGACCGTGTTTTTTCAGTCCGTTGTCGCATAACCCAAGTTATCGAATAAGTTTTCTCCTTACCACACTTAACTCTTTGCTCAATGCTTCTACACCCTTTTTTCTCTGCGCCGTTGTCGCCTGGCCATATCTTCCGGGTACAGATTTGGATAGTGCCGTTTCCACCGCTTGTGAAACCAAAACCACTGCTCTGGATATGCTCTAACTGCCCTTTCGATGGCTGAAGTCATAATCTGTGTGTTTGTCTTTAAGTCAGCACGCAAGCCTCCTGTTCTCTGCATTGTAAGGGGTGGTTCTACAACCAATGTAAGCCTTGAGTCTGCTTCCCTGATACAAAAAACCGGTAGGACCGGGCTTTTACATCGTATAGCCAGTAGAGCAGCGGAGGGAGTCGCAGAGATGGTCCGATCGAAAAAAGTAACATCAACACCTTCTGAACGTTTTGTTTCCTGGTCGATCAATAATCCCAGCACCTTCCCCTGACGTAGAGTTTGAGTCATTTCAGGTAGTGCCCCTTCCTTATATATAATAGTACTACCAAAACGGGCCCGAAGTTTAAGAATCCACTGATCAAAGGCCTTGGACTGAAGCTCTCTAACCACCATCACTAAAGGCTTCTGAAGATAGCACGCAATAGATTGGTGACCCATTTCCCAGTTACCTATGTGAGCTGAAATCAAAATAACCCCTTTTGGGTTCTTTATAGCATTAAGCAAATTATCTTTTCCTCTGATCCGGACTTTGCGCAGTATGTCCTTCCTGGAAAAAGAGGTCATTTGACAAATCTCCAGAAGTGTAACACCTAAGTTTTCAAAAACACCCTTGGAGAGTTTCTGAATGCGATCCTGAGACCATTCAGGATGGACGAATTGCAGATTGCGCCTCACGATGCGTCGATGGCGCAGATCTACGAAGTACACAAGCATCCCCAATATCTTGCCAACACTGGCAATATGCTTTTGTGGAATACTTGCAATAAAAGCAGTTAATGTGCCGTTAAAGCCTCGTTGTTTCCTCAATCTCCGTCACCTCTGTTCTTCTCTTTTCCCGCCATAGATATCATCAATTTTGCGACAAGTGACAATTTTTAGAAGCTCTTTCAAGACCCTTCGACGACTTTATTTTGGCCATTTTTGACAAAAGTACTTAACGAACTGTCAAAAAAATAGGTTCTAAACAGCGCAAAAGACTCGATAATCTAAGCAATACAGACATATATCCCTAGTGTATCTTGAAATTCTTCAAAATACATGGATATGGATTACATGGAACTAAAAGGGGATTAACGAGTAACAAACAACAGCTAAGCTGTCAACGCCCAACACAAGGGGCATTAGTTTGTGTATGGATTAAAATTGACACACAACTGCATTTTCACTATTATCCAGCGTCCTAAAGGAAGTTCCAAGTTCAGTGTCTCGAAAGTTCTATGTTCGATTTTGCAATTTGAAATGCTGGCGAAATGCATCAACCGTTGTCAAAATACAAATATCATTTCAAATTGCCATTTTGAACTGCAGAATTTATGAAACAAGGTACTATCGCAAATGTCGAACAGCCTCACAAAGAAGGCTGCCTTTTGGCTCTATAACCTGGGCTGGGGGCTCGCCATACCTGCGCTTCGCTTTAACCACCGTCTTGCCGAGGGATTTGAGCAGCGGACACTTCAGCAAAAGGTAAACGCGGCAGACCTGTGGATTCAAGCCGCCTCAGCCGGAGAATCCTATCTGGCTTGGGCGCTCCTCAGAAACTTGAAACCCGCCCGCCCGATCAGGGTCATGGTGACCTCCAACACCAGCCAGGGAATGGAAATCCTAGAGCGTGCCATTAACGACATTACCCCGAACAATAGGGGCGTGAGCGCATACGGGGCCTATTTTCCGTTTGACAAGCCCGCTATTATGGAGACGGCCGTCAGAAACATTCGCCCCAAGATCATGGTTCTCCTGGAATCGGAAATGTGGCCCGGCCTCCTCCGCGCCTTGAAAAAATACGGCTGCAAAACAATTATAATAAACGGCAGGATCACCACCAAAAGCCTGACCAGGTACCTCACCTGGCCCTCGCTTTGGCATATGCTCAGGCCGGATAAAATTCTAGCCATCTCTGAAAACGATGCCAAACGCTTTGCCACGCTATTCGGCAGAGAACACGTGGATGTGATGCCGAACATGAAATTCGACCGGCTCGGCCGCACCGAGCCCGTGAGCCACACAAGAAATCCACTCGAAGAAATTCTTCGGCCCGACACCCCGTTAGTTGTGCTCGGTTCTGTCAGGCGTGAGGAGGAAACCGTCGTCGAAAGGATCATCCTTGATATTCACCACAGACGACCAAAGACGATAATCGGTCTTTTTCCAAGACACATGCACAGGATAAAGTACTGGGAAAAGGCTCTGGACCGTCTGGCAATAACATGGACGTTGCGGTCCAAAACCGAAAAGCACGTCCCTTCTGGTTCGGTCATCCTCTGGGATACTTTTGGCGAGCTGACCCTGGCCTACAAACTGTCACAAGCCGCCTTCGTTGGTGGCAGCCTTGCGCCTCTCGGCGGGCAGAATTTTCTGGAAGCGCTCACTTGCGGGGTCGTCCCCGTTATCGGTCCCTCCTGGGAAAACTTCGCCTGGGTTGGCCATGCAATAGTGAAACAGGGGCTTGTCCGCATAGCGGCCGATTGGAAGGAGGTTGCAAATTTCCTGGTGGAGGACATAGAAAAGTCGCCGTCACACGAAAAAGTGCGTAAAGCGGCAATCAGATATGTGAAAGACCGCCAGGGCGGAACAATACGCGCCTGCCGTCTTATTAACGAATTTCTCAATAACACGTAAACAAAGTCGAGGAGCAGTCCTTTAATGAATAAACTTCCAAAATGCTATGGGATCATCCCAGCACGCTATAGATCTACGCGTTTTCCCGGCAAGCCGCTGGCCGACATTCTCGGCAGGCCCATGTTCTGGCATGTTTTTGAGCGGGCCAGACAGTGTCCCGAACTGTCGCAGATCGTCCTGGCCACGGACGACGACCGGATTATCTCAGCCGCGAAAGAGCTGGAAGTTCCAGTCGTTATGACGCGAGACGACCACCCAAGCGGCACTGACCGGGTTCTGGAAGCGGCCGTGCTGCTTCGAGTCCCCAAAAACGCTGTTGTGGTAAACATCCAGGGTGACGAGCCCGCGCTTGATCCGGCTATGCTCACCGACCTCGTCCGTCCATTCACGGACCCTGAGGTACGGGTAACGACCTTGGCGAGAAAAATCGACCTAAAGGAGGCCAAGAACCCGGACCGGGTCAAGGTAGTATTCGCGAAAGATGGTAGAGCCCTCTATTTTTCTCGCTCCCCTATCCCGCATCCTCGCGACGGGCAAGTGGACCAGTTTTACGGACACATCGGGCTGTATGCTTTCCGTATGAGTATCCTGAAACAATTCGTGGTTCTTAACCCAAGCCGTCTTGAAACCATAGAAAAACTCGAACAACTGCGTTTGCTTGAAAACGGAATTCCGATTCACGTTGTGGTGACCGATTACCTAAGCATCGGTGTAGATCGACCCGACGACATAAAGACCGTAAGCAAAATCCTTACGGATAAAACCGCATGAAAACCTGTTCTGCCTTGCCATAAATCACCACATGTTGAGACGATTACTTGCTTGACACACTGGGATCATTCTTTTAAACTTTTGTTTTTAAAAAGGAATTCCTATCATTTCCATACCTTAAGATCTCAGATAGGGATTTTGAATTAAAATACTTTGGAGAGACTGGCAGGGGGACACAGTGAGTACGGTACTAACTAAAACATATGATTCGTATCATTTCGGATCGTCATCGGATCTTACTGACCGACAATTAAACCAGCTCATTAGGCTCTTCAATAACCCTACTAATACCGTTCATTCGGTCCTTGGTGGCAGAAGTTCGATCGCCACTGCTCAGCTTGAAGGGGTAGGAGCGGTGGTCGTTAAGTATTATACTCGTGGCGGGTTTATTCGATACATGGTCAAACGAAGGTACCTGAAGTGGGGGAAAACACGTTGCCAGATTGAGTATGAGCTGTTGCAAAAAGTAAGGAGCCTCGGTGTAAATGCTCCCGAACCGATTGCCTATGCCTCCCGGGGCGGCTTGTTTTATAAAGGGTGGCTGGTAACAAGAGAAATTAAGCAGAAACAACGACTTGCTGAACTCAATTGCGCAGACAAGGAACACTGTCACATTTTGATGAAAGAGCTCATCGATCAGATATCCATTCTTATAAATAACAATATTTTTCATGTCGATTTGCATCCCGGCAATGTATTGGTAGACAGTGGCGACCGGGTATTTCTCCTTGATTTTGACAAGGCCTGTCTTTCTCGGCAGAACAAGAATAAGCTACGAGATCATTACCTCAGACGTTGGCGGCGAGCTGTAATCAAGCATCGCTTGCCGGAAATGCTCTCAGAAATGATATGCACCGGGCTTCAAAAGAATTATGAGGTAGGGTAAACAATAAAGTGCTATCTATGTTTGCGACTTCCACTCAAAAGCCAAAAGCGTCTCCTTCGATTCTGATCATTTTGATGGGTTCCCTGGGGGATGTGGCACGAGCGCTCTGTTTGGTGTCTCATATCAAAAATAATATACCGGAAAGCAGGATAACATGGCTCGTAGAGCCTAAATGGGCTGAACTGGTGGGCTCTCATCCTCAGATCGACAAAATGATTGTCTTTAACCGTCTCAAGGGTGTTCCAGCGGTGTGGGATCTTTACAAGGATTTAGCTCAAGAAGACTTCGATATCACCCTCGACCTTCAACGCCATTTTAAAAGTGGCTTTTTCTCGCTGCTTTCGAGGGCAAAAAGGCGGATTGGTTTCAATCGGCGCAACGCAAAGGAGTTTAATTGGCTGTTTAATAATGAACAAATCAATTACTTTAACGATGATTTGCCTAAGTTGCGTCATTACCTTAAGTTTACGGAATACCTGGGCTTATCCGAGCCAACTTCCCTGGAATTCGGGCTTTCTTCGCTTGATTTGAAGGCTACCGCCCCTAGTATCGACGCTGAGTTAAGCAAACCCTTCATCGCTGTTGTGATGGGATCCTCCTGGGAATCAAAAGACTGGTTCATCGAGGGGTATTGTAGGTTAGTAAAAAACATTGTCCGTTCCGGCAATACACAAGTTGTGCTCCTTGGCGATAATTCGGCGACGACTCATGCCCTCACACTTTCTAAAGAGATAAACTCCTCACGGCTGATTAATCTTGTTGGCAAGACGTCGCTTGTGGAACTTGTTGCCGTACTTAAGGCGGCCGCCGTTGGAGTTGGCCCCGACTCGGGACCAGGTCATCTGGCGGCAGCGGTGGGGACTCCGTATGTATCACTTTTTGGTCCAACATCCCCGAAACGTGTGGCACCTTACGGAAGCGAACACCTTGTGGTTCAATCCGATGTAAACTGTGCTCCCTGTAATAAGAAGCGATGTCCTGGTCTTGACAAGCTCTGCATGCGCCTTGTTAGTGTTGAAGCGGTGGAGGAAAAACTAACGGAAGCGCTTGCGATGCGTGGCATTAGATAGCCATCTTGTTGAAGTCTCCAAAATATTGTTGAACTACTCATGAAAACGCAGCCAAGAACAGTTCTAGTTTTTTGCCCTAATTGGGTCGGCGATGTTGTCATGGCAACACCGACTTTAGATTGTCTAAGGCAAAACTATCCTGATGCAAAAATAGTGGGTGTTATAAGAAGCTACGTGCGGGGTGTGGTTGAGGATGGCCCTTGGTTTGATCAGATAATTGCCTGTGATGATAAAACCGCCAAGGGATTCTGCAAATTAGTGCAGGCCATCCGTAGTCAGAATGCAGATATTGCTATCGTGTTACCAAGTTCTATCCGTTCTGCCTTAACTGTACACTTAGGCGGAGCAAAAGAAATCTATGGTTATCGTAGAAATGGCAGATCATTATTATTGAGTGGTGGCCCAAAACCCATTCGTACAGAAAATGGAATTTTGCCTATTCCAATGGTGGAATACTATATGGAAATCTGCCGCTGGCTTCACCTAAAGATTCCCGAAGTGATAAAACCCAGTCTTTTTCTCTCTGATTCGCTACAAGAAAAAGGAAATCAACTTCTTGATAGTTACGGAATCAAACCTGATGATATGGTCATTGGAATGAATCCAGGAGCCAAGTTTGGATCTTCCAAATGTTGGCCCCCTCAATATTTTGCCAAACTCGCCGAATTGTATGCAGAGCGTTGGAATTCTAAGATTTTGTTATTGGTAGGTCCCGGAGAAGACGAAATAGCGCAGTCTATCATACAGAGCAGTAAAGCAAGGATTGTGAATACTGGCCCTGATAGGGTTGATTTAGCCCTTTTGAAGCATTTAATTAAGAGATGTCAGCTTTTGGTAACAAATGACACCGGTCCACGGCATTATGCCGTCGCCTTCGATATCCCTGTAGTAGTCATTATGGGTCCTACTGATCCCAGATATACGGCTGCTAATCTTGAAAAGACAATTGTTTTACGTCATGAATTGGACTGCTCTCCGTGTCATAAGAAAAAATGTCCTCGTGATCATGAATGTATGCTCATGA
>DAOUTV010000239.1 GCA_030668505.1 Desulfobacterales bacterium
ACTCCTTTTCGTCATCAACAAGTAAAACTTTCTCAGTCATGGTGCAACTCCTTTCAAAATGGTGTTGTGTGTTTCTGGCCGGCAGAGCCAGCCTGGATCTACTCTCCCAGATCCCCCGGCAGGGTGAGAACAATCTCTCGATCCCCGATGTGGGTGGTTACCTCAGCATTGAGGGTTTCAAGCAGAGCCTTTTCACGCTCCCCCGGAAACCTCTCAGGGGGCGCATCAACAAGGCCTTCCAGTTGAGTAAATCTCAGCTTTGCTCCTAATTTCGTTTTTTCCGCACTTAAACCTACAGTTTTTTTCTCGCCAGCCCCCTCCATGGCGAAATCCAAGCAGAGCCAAGCCAGGTTCTGGAGGAAGAAAGGCGACGTTCTGATCGTTACCGCTGTTGCGGGGGGCTTTGTTTCCAGGGTGATGCCTCGTACTGAGGCAAGCCGGTGAGAAAGAGCCACCAGTAGCGTCAGCACATCACCCAGTTCCACGCTTTTTACGGACTCGTCCATGCTGTGGGCCAATTGGTTCATGCCCTTGATAATTCCATTTGCACGGTCAATTTGGCCTTGGATCTTGCCTGCCAGGGCCTTGACCCGTTGTGGATTGATAGGGGTCCCTTGCTCTGCCATGACCGTAAAGTCCTCCACAAGTCCGGCATGTTCCTGTATAACAGACAAGGCGTTCTTAATCTCGTGAGACAGGGACGCGGACATCTTCCCATAGAATTGCAGTCCTGTTTCACCAACAATGTCCAATTTAGATGCCATGATGTGCTCCTTCACTAACCAAGGACCTTTTTCATTCTCTTGATGAGTACCTCAATGTTGATGGGCTTCACAAGGTAATAACCAGCGCCTTCCTCACCCGAACCAGCCTTGAAGTCATCTTCCGAACCATGTCCGGTCACAAAGATGAATTTCATGGCAGGACGTTTCTTCTGCAACCGTCTTTTCAGTTCTATCCCACTCATCTTGGGCATTCTTACGTCCAGCACGGCAAGATCAAAATTCTCACGTTCTGCCAATGTCAGGGCGTCAAGACAGTTGCCGACCCAGGAAGCTTCGATCCCCCTGTAGGAGAGGCGCTCTGCTAGAGCGGACACCAGTTCCTCTTCGTCATCTACCAGTAGTACTTTCATCCATTTCCCTTCTTTCTTTGCTTCAATTGAATTGGCAAGCTGATAGTAAAACTGGTCCCTTTCCCCACCTCGCTCTGAATACTGATCCTGCCTCCAAGTTCTTTTACAAGACCATATGTGATCGATAGGCCAAGGCCAGTCCCTCCTTTTTTCTTTTTGGTTGAAAAAAATGGTTCAAAGATCCGTTTTAGGTCTCCCGGAGGAATGCCACACCCATCGTCCGTCACCTGGAGGAGGATGGCGTCTGGGGGCTGGGGTCTGACCTTGATGTCGAGTCTCCCGCCGTCGGACATAGCCGCAAAAGCATTGTTCACCAAGTTGAGAAAAATCTGCTGCAGCTTGCCCCGATCACTCTCAAAAGCGGGCACATCATCGGAAACATCTACATGGATAGAGATGTCCCTGTATTCCGCTTCCTTGCCCAATAAACCTGTGACCTCGTCAATGACTTCCTTGATGTGTATAGGCTCGATACTCACGTGCATATGTCGTGCAAAACTCAGCAGCCGTTTCGTGATCGCCCCGCACCGCCCCACTGACGTGAGTATCCAGTCCACAAGCCCCAACAGCTTTTCGTCTCTGGTATACTTCTCCCCGTAAGTGAACATGTCCTTAATCAGCCCGGCCTTCTCATTGATTATAGCCAACGGATTGTTGATCTCGTGGGCCACACCAGCAGCCAAACGCCCGATAGAAGCCATCTTGTTGGCATATTCCACCTGGTGGAGTGTCATAACCCGCTTTTCATCGGCCAAATATATCTTGTTGACCAGGTGCGTCGCCACGCCGAGGATGACCACGAGGATAGCGACAATGCTGGCGGCCAGAAAGCCGATAAGCTTCGTGCGAGTTCGGTACCAGGACTTCATCAGTTCCGCCTTTTGCTCGCTAATCACAAGAATGAAGGGCGTTTCGGTGACATATGCATAGCCGATCACCATGAGTTCGCCGTTGAAGTTTTTCTCCTCAAGCACCCGGGTCCTTGATGAATACTCGGGCACCGGCAGGGATATTTTTTCCAGGACCCGACCGCAACAACGAGGTGGAGTCTGGATGATCCCCTCACGGTTTATAATGAAGGCGTCCTCATTGCCGCTTACCTCGAGTTGGGAAAGAAGGTCGTTGAAGTGAGCGGTATCAATGGTCGCCCGAAGTACATAAAAGGAACCGTCTGGCCGGTCGTGCTTGACAGCGATGACCAGATGGGGAATGTTTCGAAAACCGAGAAACACGTCACTGATGTATGTCCCACGAAGTAGCACTTCTTTAAACCATTCCTGGTTGCTGTAGTCTGCGCCCTCAAGTTCGTATGGCCCTACATAGCTTTGCTGACGGCCCTGAAGGTCAACTACCCCGAGGTCCGTGAATCCGCCAACGGCCTTTTGCAAACCTTCCAGAAGTCCGGCCAACAGCCCTGGTTTTTTCAGTTCCTCCAAGGTATGCTGGTGAACGAGGAAATGGAGGGCAGCCTTACGTTCGCTGAGAAAAAAGGACACGGTACGACGGGTATTCGAAACAAGCCGAGTTGTACGCAAAAAGACTTCCGCTTCCATGGCATTGTGCGTGACATTATACTCGAAGACAGCCATAAAAATCACCGGTGCGAGGGCAATGGCCGCCGAGAGCCCAACCGCCAGCTTCCAGATACGGCGAAAATCAAAGAGATGTTTGAACGGCCCCTCGCCGCTATCCCGATGGTTCCAAAAGTCGGGTTTCACTCTACTCAGCATTGACATCTTTCGTGTAATCCCGCAGTTCTTCTCCCGGTTTAGGGAAAAGAGCTGCCTGTCCTCTAGAATTATTTCTTCCAACTTTATTCCTGTGACTTCTTTTCCTTTATTTTCTTTTGCATCTTTTCATTTGCCCTCTTGATGGTATCGCTCAGCACGTCAATATTGACCGGTTTTTGTAGATAGGCGAAAGCGCCAAGTTTCATGCATAGCTCCCCATCCTCCTCGGATCCATGGCCAGTGAGAATAATGACCTCAATCTCCGGATGGGTCTGCTTTACCCGGCGTAAGACCTCGATACCGTCGATGCCAGGCATCTTGAGGTCGAGGATCATGACTTCGGGTTCGTCCTCGTTCACCAAGTGAAGGGCAGACTCTCCGTCATAAGCTACGGCTGAACCCATCTGACGCATAAGAAGCCGTTCCGAGAGCGTCTCAACAAACTCTCGCTCGTCATCCACGAGGAGAACCTTTGAAGGCGCCTTGAAATCGTACTTTCGGTAGATATCGGTCTTGTAGTAGTCCCTGCCCACTTTGATTTCTACGGATCTGACCCCTTCTACCTTGTCTGCGATCAACCTCAACTCCTGTTCGAGCCTGTGCAGCATCAGCACGTGCTTATTGATGGTCAGAGTCACCACCCCGTTCTTAGCAGTCACGCCCACGTTATGTCCTTCTTCCGCCATGGACACTTCGACCCCGGCGGATAGCAGCAAGTCTTCCACCGCCTGCCTGGACGCCTCGGTGGCTTGGAGTATTTCTTGGTTCAAACTCTCGTCCATGAGTGTGGCTGCGTCCTCCACGGCTTTCTTGTCCATGGGTATCACCATATCGTAGAGAGATGAATCCCAAGGATCCGGTTTCTGGAATAGGAACTCCACCCAGGCTGCACAGTCCTGGTCATGCTTTTGGATCACCTTTGTGGCGTCTCTCTCCGAAAGGCCCTTTTTTTCCAGGGCCAAGGCCGTTCTGAACTTCAAGTCAGCAATGAGGCAGACACGGAGGACATGGGTAATCTCCTTGGGAATGAGTAGGCCGCCGAACCCGAAGATGACCAGATTATCTGCAGAGAGCGTTCTTGCCAGGGCCAG
>DAOUTV010000251.1 GCA_030668505.1 Desulfobacterales bacterium
ACCGCCAGCCAAGGGTCTTTTTCAGCCGAAACGTATCATAATGCCGGCAACAAGACCTACCATGTTGACACTGACGGCGGCATTACGTCTTCTGTTTAGTTAACTGATCGCATTCAAGGGGAGATAGGCTACCGGAAAGCAGTGGCCTATCTCCTTTTTTTGTGGCATCATTCTATCAACCTCTTCGCGTTAAACATATCATTGAGAAAAACGCCCTATGGCTATCTCAGGAGGAGATACCTCTCTTAGGAGTACCAATTCTCTGTTTAAACATCTTTTGGTGTTCTTGACATTTTCTCTGACCGGGTTGCTGCTCTACGGTCATACCCTGCAAGCGCCGTTCTATCTAGACGATCTCATCAACATCAGAGATAGACTTTACGCCATTAGCTCCCTGTCCCTTGGTGAATTTTTCAACGCTTCATTTGAAAGTCTCGCCCATCGCCGCCCGTTGGCCAATCTAAGCTTTGCCCTGAACTACTATTTCCACGGATTTCGTCTGCCGGGGTACCATTTGGTCAACATAGTGATACACGTGATAAACGGCCTGCTCCTCTACCTATTAATATTCAAAACCATCACCCTGCCGTGGCTACGTCACACATGCCGGCATCCAGTGTGGGTAGCCGTCCTGGCCGGCCTGCTGTGGTTCGTTAATCCCATACAAATTCAGTCTATCACGTACATTGTTCAGCGCATGAACAGTATGGCCGTTCTCTTTTTCTTATGTTCGTTCCTTTCATACCTTTATGCCCGTCTGGCCGAAAAAAGGCAGACCTGTATCGCCCTACTTGGGCTGTGTGCATTGTGTTGGGTCTTTTCCATGGCCTCCAAAGAAATCGCATTGACACTTCCCGGGTTAATATTAGTCTATGAATGGTTTTTCTTCCAAAATTTGGAAAGGGCATGGATTAAAAAATCGGCCATCTATGTTGTGACAGGCTTAGCCGGAGTGCTGACAGCCGTATATCTTGTTTACCATCTCACCCCATTGAGCTTCTTGACCTCGATCTTTCAGCCACGGCCATACACGGCTCTGGAAAGGTTTCTTACAGAGGGCCGAGTTATTCTCCTTTATATCAGCCTGTTGGCTTATCCCCATCCAGGAAGGCTTAACCTCAATCATGACATCGCCATATCTCGCAGCTTGCTTGATCCTTTCACCACCCTCCTCTCGTTCGTAGCTCTTTTAGTTATGTTGGTCTTTACAATTATGATGGCCAAACGATATCGCATCGTCGCTTTTTGCATGATCTGGTTCTTTGCAAACGTTGCAATAGAGGCGCTTGCCGCTGATACCGAACCCATGTTTGAGCATCGGGTGTACCTTCCTTCCATGCTTTTTTTTGTGCCTTTTGTGTGGGCTGCTTTAAGAGGCATCAACAAGCCAAAAATCGTTGTTCCTGTTATAACCGTAGTGCTAATAGTTTTTTCGTTCTGGACATATCAAAGAAATGCTTTGTGGAACGACCCTGTGGCATTTTGGGAAGATGCGGCAAGAAAATCCCCGGAGCACTTTCGTTCCCATGCCAGTCTTGGCATCAGCTATATGCAAGCGAAAGCCTACGATAGTGCCCTAAAGCCTCTTCAAAAGGCATTGACGTTGAGCCCGCCTTATCCAACCGAGATATATGCCAACATAGGATTGTCCTACTTGGAAATCGGGAAACAAGACCAGGCCCGACAAAATCTGGAAAGGGCTGTGTCGCTCAATCCAAATAACTTCGTTGGGCTCGACCTCC
Source organism: Desulfobacterales bacterium (assembly GCA_030668505.1). Lineage (GTDB taxonomy): Bacteria > Desulfobacterota > Desulfobacteria > Desulfobacterales. The sequence goes on from DAOUTV010000251.1 coordinate 1,743, forward strand.
TTGGTACTTTATACCGAAAAAAGAAAGGCTCTAGGGAAGCCATCCGGCATTATAAGAGGGCGATTACAATCAATCCGAACTTTGCCCCTTCATATTACAACCTTGGGACCCTTTACGGGGAGATGGGGGACGCGGACAATGCCGTCAAGATGTTGACACAGGCACTCGCCTTGAGGCCTATGTGGAGTGAGGCATACAGCACCTTAGGCCTAGTGCGGGCCGAGCAGGGCCGCTATGACCTTGCTGAGGAGGCGCTTCTGAAGGCTGTAGGAATCAACGCCAAGGCCCACAAAGCCCTGTTCAACCTGGCCAAGGTCTATGATCTGACCGGCCGGCATGAAATGGCAGCAAGAACATACGAGACTCTTGTCGGAATGAATCCGGAAGATGTTGAAGCCATGCATAACCTTGGTATAATATATCTGAAACACCTAAAAAATATTCAACAGGCCGCATTTTACTTCAAGAAGGCCCTGGCTACAGATCCGGAGTACGATCACGCGGCCATTGCAAGAAATATCTTGTCCCAAATAGCAGTCAAACCATGATACAGGTCTTAACCCGGACAAACCGGAATTGAGGGATTGCGAATTAAGAGATTTAGGAATTAACCTAACGGATAGAACTTCTTGCCGACAGGATTGACAGGATTAACATGATTTCTTTTCATCTATTCCGTTTCCTGAAACCAAGAAAAATCCAGTATATCCTGCCCGCCCCGTTAAATGAACCACCATATTTAACTGGGGTGTATCCTGTCTAAATAAAACACGAGGTTAGGAGCGACTTAGTTAAATGCTTAAAGGGAAACAGATCGTGGTGGTCATGCCTGCCTACAATGCAGAGAGGACCCTACGAAAGACCTATGCGGAGATTCCGAAAGAGATCGTAGACGATGTCATCTTGGTGGACGATCAGAGCCGGGATAGGACACCTGAAATAGCCCGGTCTCTCAATATCAATACAATCATACATTCAAAAAATCGGGGTTACGGAGGCAATCAAAAGACCTGTTACAAGGAAGCCTTGAAATTGGGAGCGGATATCGTCATCATGGTGCATCCTGATTACCAATATACCCCAAAACTCATCACTGCCATGGCCTCCCTCATAGCCGAAGGGCTGTTTGATTGCGTCTTGGGATCACGAATATTGGGGGTAGGTGCCTTACGGGGAGGCATGCCACGTTACAAATATGTAGCCAACCGCGTACTTACCCTTGTCCAGAATTTATTGTTGGGCTACAAGCTGTCTGAATATCACACGGGCTATCGAGCATTTTCCAGAAGGGTTCTGGAAACACTCCCCCTGAAAAACAATGACGACGATTTTGTCTTTGACAATCAGATGCTTTCACAAATCATTTACGCCGGATACAATATTGGCGAGATAACTTGTCCGACACGCTATATGGAAGATTCCTCTTCCATTAGTTTCCCCAAGGCGCTCTTGTATGGTATCGGGGTTATCAAAACGTCAGGTGCATTCAGGCTACACCGGTGGGGACTATGCCGAAATCGCCTTTTCGCCCCGCTTGACGTTACACCGGATTGATCCATGGCTTCAATCAAGGGGTCTTTCCATAGAAAGGATCGTCCGATTCTCGCTAGTTTCCATCCATAAATGGCCCTTTTCCGCAATCTCGGCGTCAAACTGCGGGATCGCTTGTGCGACGTACCTCGGTACGCCTCCGCGCAACCCCTTGTTTTCCTTGACCTTGCGGAAAATTGCTCATTTCTGAATTGGAAACTTACGCTTGTGCCCATTGAGTTATTACGATTCGTGGATGGAAACTCGCTATACTTACACAAAGGACAGTCCGTAAAGGCATTTACAGGCATAAGGCTTGCATGGATTAAGTATCCCCGCCCAGATGGCAGGGGATTCTATAGTTTTTACGAAAAACATTTTGGATTTCTACTATCGAATTGAACATGCAGCCTCGTTCCTTTCAGCAGTATATCCCAGCGGCTTTGGCCATGTCGGTCTTTGCTGTTTACCTGAGCACCATCTGTCCCACTGTATACGTGGGAGACAGTGGTGAATTTACAGCCGCAGCATTCTGCCTCGGA
>DAOUTV010000040.1 GCA_030668505.1 Desulfobacterales bacterium
CACAGATTGGGGTATATATAGTAGAAGAACATTCGAGGTATCCCGATTCTGAGCGAACTACCACTATAATGTCCCGATTTCCACATCCATTCCGGTGAAATATTCTTGAGAAACTGATTGCCCATATCAATATACACACCAACACTTTTATGTAGACGTTTAATCATAATCATCTATAAATTCGTAACTAGTGCCTAAACGAAAAGTATTTTTTTCAATACTGGCAATAGTTTCAGCTTATTTACCGATGTGAAGATTTGTGAAAAAGCTATTAGCTGTTAGCCATTAGCCATAAGCTAACTGCTAAAAAGCTTCGATTTGAGAATAGCATCCAACTGACTATAATTTCAGGTGTTTTGAGTTTCCGTTCAAACACTAACTACTCAGGTCTATTTCATTTTTCATTTTCTCTGGACTAACGACCTCCCCATTATGGCTTACTGTCCAGCATGGAAAATACGATTACATGTCAGGGCAGGGAAGTCAACATTGCTGAGTTGAGATGGCTGCAAAAACCTTCTACGGTTTTTATCCTCATAATTTTCAATTTCTCCTTTAAACTTTGCGCAATTTGTGGTAGTCATAATTAAAGGGCACCCTTTTATGGATATTAATAACTAATACAATTAGTTATATGCCATAAAAGGGCGCTCTTTTCAACACTGGAAACGAAGTAATATGAGTAAAATATAAGCTGTTAACCCTCATTTTTTTCGTTAACTTTGCTCGTAGAACGGTTCAGATTTTGGTGAACCCTGAACCCCTGAACCCCTGAACCGTGAACCGGAATCAAAAATCAAGGATCATATATCCAGTATCAAGAATCTAGGATCCAGCATCAAATCTTTTTTGGTTCCGTCTTGTCAGGGTTAGGTTTATTGCTTGTCAACTTTTCCAGTTCTTTCTATCATTGAAGGATGAAACAAGCAAGGGCCGGGAAAGCCAGCTCTGATGCACCTTTTCCCTCTCACCCTCCCCCTCACCCTAACCCTCTCCCGCGAGGGGAGAGGGGACTAATGACTTGAAATCATAAACATAAACTCCCTCCCCCTTGAAGGGGGAGGGCTGGGGTGGGGGTGAAGATAGCGCGACGGAAATCTTTATTAAGAGCGAGTTATTGTCAATTGTTATATTGGATAGAAGCATATGGTTATAAACATGTGAAGATTCATGCGTCAGCACTGAAGGAAAGCCCCTTGCCTTTTGAATTCGTTACCTTTAAGTTATGGTGTACAATGAAATATTTTGAAGCGGAAGCCCAAGAGGGTATTCTTGATAAGAAGCTTCAAGACGGCGAAATCTTTTTATTTCGGTGTCATGAGGGTTTGGAATGTTTTACGCGATGCTGTCGAAACCTGAATATGTTCTTGTACCCATACGATGTGCTTCGGCTGAAGAATAGACTGAACATATCCTCTGAACAGTTCTTAGATCAATACGTGGACGTCGTGCTGCGGGAATCGAATTTTTTTCCGGATGTTTTGCTCCGTATGGCCAATAATGAAGAAAAGACGTGTCCATTCTTGAACGAGTCCGGATGCACGGTTTATCCGGATCGGCCTGACACCTGTCGTACTTTTCCTCTGGAGCAGGGGATTCTATTTCAAGGGTCGGCAGGCAAGGCAACTGACGTGTACTTTTTCAAACCCCCCGATTTTTGCCTTGGACAATATGAACTACAAGAGTGGACAAGTGAAAGCTGGGCACAGGACCAGGAGGCGGTGTTTTACCACAAAATGACTGCCAAATGGGCGGAAGTAAAAGCCCTGTTTCACTCTGATCCGTGGGACCGGGAAGGGCCCTATGGACCAAAAGGGAAGATGGCCTTTATGGCTACCTATAACCTCGACAATTTCTGCAATTTCGTTTTTCAAAGCACGTTCTTGAAGAGGTATAAAGTGAAGTCAGAGGTATTAAAAAAGATCAAAACAGACGAGGTGGCTTTGATGAAGTTTGGTTTTGCGTGGGTCAGGTTCTTTGTCTGGGGAATCAAGCAGCCTTCGTTTAGGCTCCGCTGATTGAATTTGGGGGCTTCGCCCTAATTGGAGTGATGGAGTGAGTGATGGGTAAAAAAGTGTCTAAAGTGTCTAAAGTGAGCTAAAGTGCACTAAAGTTGTGGAAGAAGAGAAGGTCTGCCCTGGCGGTACGCGCTTCTGGGCTATGGATCATTAACTAATTTTTAGGCTCTTTAGGCACTTTAGTTCACTTTAGCTCACTTTAGTTCACTTTTTGCTCCATGGTATATTGAGCAAGCAGGCTTCCCTTTAAGTAGCGGCTTTTAGGGTCCGAGAAGAATTTTTTGAGAAGCTTCAGGCTTTCCCCCCTCAGGACATTAGGTGTGATCGTAATCTTCATATTACTGTAATAAGGGTTGAGTCTTTTTAGGTCAAGATTCGTGCCACCCCCCATAACATCTTCATAGGCGTACACAATACGTCTGATGCCGTTTACAATGATTGCCGTATAGCACATAAGGCAGGGTTCCAGTGTTGAAAAAAGGGTTACCTTTTCTCTGTCGATCTTTTCCTCTAGATCAACCAACCTTCTCAACGCCAACATTTCAGCATGGTCCAGCTCATTTTGGTCGTCTTGAACGCTATGGTGCCGTGCTCCGGTTACAATGACCCTGTTTTCATACACGATCACACAGCCGACGGGGAATTCTCCCATGCTTAGTGCTTGGTGTGCCTCTTCAAGGGCCTTTGACATAAAGAATTCATAATCCATTTTTGATCTTCTTCTCCGATATTGTGCAGCGTGAATTGCGAAAAGGATCTACCACGAAAACACGCCTCTTCTCAAGGCGAACACCGCAAAATGGGAAAGCACGAAAATCCCCCTAAATCCCCCTTTAATAAAGGGGGACTTTGAAGTAACTCCCCCCTTTGAAAAAGGGGGTTTAGGGGGGATTTTAGGAATGAGTCGATTTTTATTATAATACATTAATGTCGATAATGTCGAGGTTTGCCTTGACGTTACCGTGCAATATCACACAATATGTCTTTACGGATTTTCGTTCTTATGCGATAAGGTAATAATCTCTTTCGGCTTTCAATATTATGTGCTGTTCGCTTTGAATATTTAGCCTTAGAGGAGTCTCAAGCTATGGCCCGGTGGCAGACCTTAAGAAAACGATCGCATAAGCTGACGTCCATACGGGAGGAGATAGAGGCATGGGAGAGGGAATATCTGTCCCCTTGTGCCTGTTTGAGCAGTGATTCCCGGGGGAGGGTGACATATGAAAAGCCCTGTCCCATTCGTACGGTGTTTCAAAGAGACCGCGATCGCATTGTTTATTCCAACGCCTTCAGACGCCTCAAACACAAGACTCAGGTTTTTCTTTCTCCGCTGGGAGACCACTACCGTACACGGCTTACACATACCTTAGAGGTCTCTACGATTGCACGCACCATGGCACGGGCATTAAAGCTGAATGAGGATTTGGCTGAAGCCATAGCCCTGGGACATGATCTGGGACACACGCCGTTCGGACATGGTGGCGAGGTTGTGCTAAAGGAGATCTATTCGGAAACATTCTCTCACAGGGAACAGAGCGTCAGGGTCGTTGATGTGCTGGAAAACCAAGGCCGCGGTCTTAACCTGACCCTTGAGGTCCGTGACGGGATCCTGAAGCATTCCAAGGGATATGGAGCGGTTATGCCTGATGAGCCCAACGAGATGCCTGTGACCGTTGAGGGCAGGGTGGTGCGCTTTGCTGACATCATGGCCTATCTCAATCATGACCTAGATGACGCCATCCGTAGCGGTGTCATCCATTTAAAGCAGGTTCCGAAGGAATGTACGGAGGTATTGGGTCGTTCCCATTCTGAGCGTATCAAGACCATGATAAACGACCTTGTGATGTCAACCCGGATTGAGGATGGAGATATGCACCTTGCCGTGAGTCAGTCGGTTTCCGAGGCTATGGGTTTGCTCAGGCGGTTTCTCTATGATAATGTTTACAGGTCTGAGCAGGTGCACGGAGAGTTTGTCAAGGTCAAAAAGATCCTCTCAGAGCTATACTACTACCTTCTGGAAAACCCGGAAGCACTTGAAAAAGAACTCAGAAAAATGGAGATGGGTGGTCTTCCACCTGGTACCACCCGGGAGCGCACGGTCTGTGATTTTGCTGCCAGCATAACCGACCGCTATGCCCTGAATCTTTACGAAGAGATCTTTTTCCCAACCCCTTTGGTTTGATTTATGGAAGTGCTTATGGATAAACCTCGATTCATTCCCTATGAACAGGCAAAAAAGATTGTGGCTGAAGTGATAGAGATGGAGAATCCAAGAGAAGAAGGGAAGCGCATTTTCAACGTGTACGACCACAGGGGTAAGTCAATCTGTTGGTTTGACGCTGAAGAGGTGGAAGCTGAGGTGGATGCCGCAGAGTTTGAAGAGATAAAAGAACACATCCTGCATTTCATTCCGGACTGGGCGGTTTAGTCGATTTTGGCTTAACGATTCACGACTTCTGAATAGGGTATCAAGATTCTTTCCACGGACACGGGAATCAGCCGCTGATCCAGCACGATTCTTTGAGCTCACATGCCCGCAACGCGCAACCCTCCGAGAATACCTAACCGGGTAAACGGGCTAAACTGCTTATTCAACCACCCCCCTTGGCATGGGCTCTGAATATTCTCCACCCAGGAGATAACCACCGTCAAGCCGTAGCACACTCCCTGTCATGAAGGGGGCATCCCGAATCAGAAAAAGAACCGCCCTGGTCACATCTTCAATCGTGCCGATTCGTCGGAGCAGGGTATGATCTCTAATCTCATTGCGCTGGGCTTCGGTCAGCAGGCCCCACCCCCGGGTTTGGGGACCATGGCGAGTCTCAAAAAATCCGAGCATGACTTCGTTGACTCTGACTTCCGGTGCAGCTTCTCGTGCCCAGGTCTCTGTAAAAGATGATACGGCCCTATTTGCTGCTGCATATCCATCGTTAAAGACCCGACCTGCCGGGCCGGCCCTGCCGATGAGTCCTGCGATGGATGAGATATTGACTACCACACCATTGCCGGAAGCCTTCAGGTAGGGAAGGGCCGCACTGTAGACCCACCATTTTGCCCGAAGCGTTGTGGCCATCTCCAAGTCCCATTGTTCGCGAACATAAGGGCCATGCACTACGGGCCACCCCCCGCGCTCAATATTGTTGATCAGGATGTCAAGGCGACCGAACCGGGCTATGACCTTGTCAACAAGGGAGGAGATCTTGTCTGTATCAAGCAGATTCGTCCTGACAACGTGGTAATCAGCACCTGCATCTTCAAAGTTTTTTTTCATCTGCCCCAGAGATTCTTCCCAGTCGTAATAGTTCAGCACCACCTTGACCCCTTGTCTGGTTAGGGCAAGCCCGATGCCTTTCCCAATACCCTTGATAGCACCCAGTACCAGTGCTACTTTTCCTTTGAGTTCCATTTTCGTGCTTTCGTCTTTTCGTGCTTTCGTGATTATGTTTTAAGTCTTTTATTGTAGGCGTTCACAGGTTCAGAGTTCACCGTTCAGGGTTGCTTTTCCTTTGTTAACTTCGACTAACCCAAACCTTGAACCTCTGAACCCTTTAATAAAGCCGCTGCGTCCTGCATTTGTCCCTTCAAGCCGAAGTCGCGAGCAAACTTGGCCTTCTCCATTAAGAACCCACGAATCAACGGTTCAGATTTTCGGTGAACCCTGAACCTTTGAACCCGTGAACGGTTACCTTTTATTTATCCAAAAAGCCTGCCCTTGATCCATTCAATACCAAAGCGCATTAAGGCCACGTCGTCTTCTTCCAGGGCTTTCATAATTTCCTCTTCAACAGGATGGGCCTCCCAAAGTCTTTTTTCAAAAACAAGATTCCTGAATCTGTCAAGGTCGTAACAGGCCAAGTAGAACAACTCGTTTTCACTCTGAGTAAGCCTCCTTGTACGACTTCTGTTTTTCAGGGATATGATGTCCATCAACAGGTCATTCATCTCATCGTAGAGGCTAACTTCCTGGCTTTGTTTCCACGCCCTTACTGTCCATTCCTTCGATTCCGTAAAACCGAGACAGTGCGGCTCCTTGATCACTATGTGGAATTCTTCGCACGTGGCCTGATCAGGCTTTCTTTGTACAATGCGACCGAGGGGATATATGCGGCAAGAGCCGGGTCTATCCGGGTACACCGTACAACCCGCTTTGCTCACAAACGGGCAACTCATGTTATTGCTTTCCAGCATCTTGAAGGTGACTACCGGCAGGCCGGACCCTGGGCCTATGTGATGCGTGGTGTAGCGCTTGAGGAACTCTCCGGAGGAGAGCTTCAATCCATTTTTGAGGCGGAGGATATCGTACGGGGTCAAGAATTGATTCAGGTCGCCGCAGCAGCGATTAAAACAATTGATGTCCGGGTGGCAAGAAAATTTGAAGGTATCATCTAAGGCGAGCTTCTGGAAATTTTTCATTCCGATTTTCGTTTACCATTTCAGGGGGGATGAAGTCAACCAGGTTGACTGTCACCTTGGCTATCATGATGCGTAGCTCTTGTGAAAAACGTATCGAATAAGTCAGGTCATCCAAAATATAATTATACTATATAGCGTACAGTTCTATCATGATATAGCGCAACATGTTGCGGGCGCCTTGACTCGACGCATGGTTGTCTATCAGACCCTAAACCTGCGCCCAAAAAGGCTTGACAAGTCGGACGCAGGATGGTATGCGGAGTCGTTCAGAGCTAGAGTCTATTATGTCGTTAATCTTTTTGTGAAATAGCTTAAATTTCTTCACGTTAAGCGGTATCTTTATAAATAGTGATCAGTTTGGAGGGATATAAAAATTTGGGAAAGAAATCGCGATACATAGGAGGTTTTAGAGGGGCCGAGCAAACTAACTGAAAGGGGGGATGTAATAGCTGGTGCTTATTGAATGGGGGATCCCGAGCCACATGATGACATGTAGTATGGATACTCCCGGAAACCATTAAAAAAAACGATTCAGGAGGTAAAGCAATGCCAAGTTTTGTAATTGACGAAAAATGTGACGGCTGTAAAGGCGGTGAGAAGACAGCCTGCATGTACATCTGTCCCAATGACCTGATGGTCCTGGACCCAACAGCCATGAAAGCTTATAACCAGGAGCCGGATCAGTGCTGGGAGTGCTTTTCGTGTGTTAAGATTTGCCCCACCCAGGCTATTGAGGTCAGAGGATATTCTGATTTTGTTCCTCTTGGCTCCAGTATTATGCCCATGAGAGGGACCGAGGATGTCATGTGGACTTGTAAGTTCAGAAACGGCTTGATCAAACGCTTCAAGTTCCCCATCCGGACCACGCCGGAAGGCGCGGCCAACGATTACGCAAGCCTGCAGGGCAAAGACCTTGACAGCAATTTGCTCTCTACTGAGGAAGCAGACGGCAAAACATTGCCCACGCCTCAGACCTAAGGGCCTGCAAGGAGAGGTTTGAGCAAAGATGGATCTTAATCTATAAAAAGTATTAAGGAGGATATTGATATGGCAATACCGAACAAACCGAACGCAGAACTTCTCGCAGTAAGAGACCCGGAGGTCGAGGAAAGAGAAGTCGATATCTTGATCGTGGGCGGCGGCATGGCTGCGTGTGGGACTGCCTTTGAGGTCAAGAAATGGGCTGGGGACAAAAAGATCCTTCTGGTAGACAAGGCCGCCATGGAGCGTAGCGGCGCGGTTGCACAGGGGCTCTCAGCCATCAACACCTATATCGGCGACAACCCCATCGAAGACTACGTCAGGATGGTCAGAAACGACCTAATGGGCATTACCCGTGACGACCTTGTCTACGATCTGGGCCGACACGTTGACGACTCCGTCCATCTCTTTGAAGAGTGGGGGCTGCCCATGTGGAAAAAGAGTGCAGAGGGCAAAACCCTCGACGGCGCAAAGGGCCAGGAAATGGGCACCTTGAAAGAAGGGGCCGAGCCTGTTCGCACCGGCAAGTGGCAGATCATGATCAATGGCGAGTCTTACAAGTGCATCGTGGCAGAGGCTGGTAAGAAGGCCTTAGGTGAAGAGAACATCCTGGAGCGGGTTTTCATCGTAAAGCTCTTGCTGGATGCCAACAAGGAGAACACCATTGCCGGCGCTGTGGGCTTCAGCGTGCGCGAAAACAAAGTGTATGTCATCAAGTGCAAGACCATGATGGTTGCCTGCGGCGGGGCCGTGAACATTTACATGCCTCGCGCCCAGGGCGAGGGCAAAGGCCGTGCCTGGTATCCTGTATGGAACTCAGGCTCCACCTATACCATGTGCGCCCAGGTCGGCGCCGAGCTGACTATGATGGAAAACCGGTTCACCCCGGCCCGCTTCAAGGACGGCTATGGTCCTGTGGGCGCCTGGTTCCTGCTCTTCAAGGCGAAGACCCTCAACGGGTTGGGTGAAAACTTCGCAGCCAGTGACTTTGCGAAGACCGAGCTGGAAAAATATGCACCTTACGGGACCGCTGCGGTAACCCCCACCTGTCTGAGGAATCACCTCATGCTGGCGGAGATGAAAGCGGGCCGCGGCCCGATCATGATGGACACCGTGACTGCCCTGGCCGAGCTCGGCAAGACCATGGACAAGAAAGAGCTCAAGCACCTCGAATCAGAGGCATGGGAGGACTTCCTTGACATGACCTGCGGCCAGGCCAACCTCTGGTGCGCACAAAACTGCGAGCCCGAAAAGGTGAACTCAGAAATCATGCCCACCGAGCCGTACCTGCTTGGTTCTCATTCCGGCTGCTGCGGCATATGGTGCAGCGGGCCTAATGAAGACTGGGTGCCCGATTCCTACAAGTGGGGCTACAACCGCATGACTACGGTAAACGGCCTCTTTACGGCAGGCGACGGTGTGGGCGCCTCCGGGCACAAGTTCTCCTCCGGCTCCCATGCGGAAGGCCGCATTACTGCCAAGGAGATGGCCAGGTACATACGCGACAATGCCGACCTTGCGCCTGCACTCAAGCAGTCCACACAGGAGCTGGTCGACATAACCTACCAGCCGGTCAGGTTGTATCTTGACAACTGCAAGTACACCACCGCGGTTGACATCAACCCCAACTACCTGAAGCCCGCAGGGTTTGCCATGCGCCTGATGAAGGCCACCAACGAGTATGGCGCTGGCTGGTCTACCTTCTATATGACCAGCGGCGGCAACCTTAAGGTTCTCATGGATATGTTCAAAGTGATGCATGAGGATTCTGAAAAACTGGCTGCCGGCGACCTGCATGAGCTCATGCGGTGCTGGGAGATGAGGCACCGGCTGTGGACCGTGGAGGCCCATTGCAGGCATATCCAATTCAGGGAGGAGTCCCGATATCCCGGCTTCTACTACAGGGGGGATTTTATGGGACAAAACGACGAGGAGTGGTTCTGCTTCACGAACTCCAAGTATGACCCGGCAACCGGGGAGTGGACCTGCAAGAAGGAACCCTATCACAAGATCATCCCTGACGCCTAGGCATCAGCATTGCCTATCATGATCACTCGAACCTCCAGGCGCCGCGCAGGCGGCGTCTGGAGATTTTTTTAAATTCAAGGATTCGATGGGGTCAGGTCATAACACTTGACACAATAGTCACCCTGAATATAGTTTTCGCCAGATAGCTTTTGAACGTGTCAAATGCCCTGACCCCTACTCTACACACCCACGGAGGAATAGCATGACAGAAGAGCAAAGAGCTGAAGATTCCAAGAAGGGCAGCATCCTAGTTGTGGGAGGAGGTATTAGCGGGCTAACGGCAACACTTGAAGCCGCTGAAGTGGGCTACGAGGTTTTTCTTGTAGAAAGTAATCCTTCCCTGGGCGGTAGAGTCGCTCAATTGAAGCACTACTTTCCTAAGCTATGTCCTCCGACGTGCGGCCTTGAAATCAATTTCAGAAGGATCAAGGATAATCCCAGGATCACTTTCTATACTCTGGCAGAGGTCCAGAGCATCTCAGGGGGTCCAGGACACTATAATGTTACTATAAAGATAACTCCTCGGTATGTAAACGAAAAATGCACCTGTTGTGGCGAATGCGCTGACGTTTGCATGGCAAAGCTTCCGGATGAATTCAATTTTGATATGGTGACAATGAAGGGAGCCTATCTACCTCATGAGATGGCTTTTCCCATGCGCTACGTCATCTCACCCAAGATTATAGGCACAGACGACGCAAAGCGGGCCGTGGAAGCATGCAAGTACGACGCCATTGA
>DAOUTV010000133.1 GCA_030668505.1 Desulfobacterales bacterium
AAGTAATTGCCCAAAACGCCGATAATCAATATTGATGGTCTCGTAAAAAGTCGTCACTCCTGTGAAACCCGAGTCCAGAAACTCTGTAACCAATTGAATAAACTGGATTCCGGCTTTCGCGACTCGACTGAGCTCGCCGAAGTCCGGAATGACAAAAAATGGTGTTTTTCGACTTTTTACGAAGTCGTCAATATTGATACAATGATCAAGGTCACCCTATGGCAACACAAAAAAATACATTGTCCGTTGCTCAGACCGCGGCCTTATGCGGTGTGGGACGCAGCACAGTAGGTTATTGGATTCGCTCAAATAGGCTCAGGGCTGATCGGGCAGGAAGAAACTACTCTATCCCCCGTGAGGAGTTGCTGTTTTTTCTCAAATCAACAGGGCGGGACATCCCGCATGGCCTTTCAGCAGGAGATTTTGTAGGCCCATATTTCAGGGCGGTTCAGAATTGCTGGCAATACTGTAAAGACAGTCCTCACGGGCTCAATTGCAAGAACTGCACAGTCTTTGTGAACCAGTTGGAGGTCTGTTTCATTGCTAGGAATGCCGGCTCTTTGAATTGTCCACGCTCATGTCATGAGTGCAGGTATTACAAGGAAATCTACCTCCCTCGAATACAATTCGTCCATCAGATTGATCTCCCTGCAGCAGTCTATAAAGGTTTCGAGGTTTGGGGTGGGAACAGGGGTTGGGCAGAGCTGTGTGAAGTTGAAGAAAAGGACTTGCCTGGAATAGGGATTGAGCGCATCGTGCATCCCGATTCAATTGAGAAGGTAATTTCTATTGTAAAACAAAGGGCGTTGGGAAACCCTTCGGTTCCCAGGACATACAGTATCTTCCTAAGAAGTTCGCAAAACGTCAGACTAAAGGTGCAAATTTCAGCCTATCCTTTAAGCGAGCCCGCCGGATCCTTTCTCGTCTTGGCGGAACCCGATAAGGATTAGTCACAGGCTCATGGTCCAGAAGGGAGGATGAACAATGGCGTTGATTCTAATCATAGACGATTCATCGTTTACGCGTAAGCGTATTGCTAACATGGTCAAAGCAGAAGGGTATGAGACGCTCGAGGCATCTGATGGACGCCAGGGCCTGGAAATGATTGCTGCCCACTCGCCCGACTGTATTGTGATAGATCTCATTATGCCTGAGATGGACGGCCTGGAATTACTCGAAGTGCTAAATAACCAAGGCTCAAAGATTCCAAGGATCGTGGTCACGGCAGACATTCAGGAATCCGTGCGTCAGGAATGTTTGGAACGCGGCGCTCTTGCAGTCCTGAACAAGCCCCCAAAACAGGATGAATTGCAAAACACCCTTGCCGAAGTACTCGGTTCATAGAGGAGGCATCGAATGAACTTGTCACCAGACCAAGCTGATACCCTAGGAGAACTGATCAACATCGGTGTGGGGCGAGCTGCCGGAATGTTGAATGAGATGACAGAGGCCTACGTTCGCCTGGAGGTTCCCCTCGTCAGGGCAGTCTCTGTTGTCAAGTTCAAGGAAGAAATGGAGAGAGAGGGTGTGGATCGGCTTGCCGCTGTGCAGCTAGCTTTTGACGGGCCATTTTTTGGAACCGCTGACCTCGTCTTTCCGCCTGAAAGCGCCACGAAGCTCGTGACACTTCTCACAGGGGAGGAGCCCGGAACCCTCGAGTTCGAGTCTGTCAAGGCGGGAACACTAAGCGAACTCGGTAACATCGTGATAAACGGCGTGATGGGTTCGATGGGCAACCTGCTTGAACAGCAGATTGGCTATTCACTGCCCAGCTATATGGAGGATACCATCGATCACGTATTGACATTTGCCGGGGCCGACACCGCCAGACCAATCTTGTTGGCAAGCACACGTTTCACGATTGAACAATTCAAAATCCAAGGGGAGGTCATACTGCTTTTCGATATGGGTTCCTTTGACTCATTGATCGCAGCCATAGACTCCATCAATGCCGGAGTTTAAAGGACAATGGCAACCGAGACTAAAATAATTGAGGAAAAATTTGGCGTTTTCGACTACGTGCCTGTGGGAGCTTGCATTCTCCGGAAAGATTTTGTCGTTCTTTTTTGGAACAACTGTTTGGAGGGCTGGACGGAAATCTCCAGGGACAATATCCTTGGCACGAATATAGCGGACCATTTCCCCAACTTTAAAGTATCCAAATATACACGCCGCTTTCAGGCTATATTTGAAGGTGGTCCCCCGACAATCTTTTCCTCCCAGCTTCACAAGTATGTCATTCCCTCACGTCTGACTGACGGACAGTTCCGCATCCAGCATACAACGGTGACTCCTGTGCGTGTATCGGACAAGACGGAAATCTATGCGCTTGTTATAATCCAGGATGTCACGGATCTGACGCATCACATGCAAGGGTACAGAGCCGCGCACAATCAGGCCATGGAAGAGATCAATGAACGCAAGCGCGTTGAGGAGGAACTCTTCAAAGCAAAGGAACAAGCAGAGGCAGCCAATTGTGCCAAAGGCGAGTTTCTGGCCAACATGTCCCATGAGATCCGTACACCGATGATCGGCATCATTGGCTTCACCGACCTTGCCCTTGATACTGAACTGACGGGGGAGCAGCGCAGTTACCTGGAAATAGTGAAAACGTCGGCTGAGGCGTTGTTGGACCTCCTTGAGGACATCCTCGATTTTTCCAAGATGGAAGCCAAGCGTCTTGATCTGGAAAAGATCGAATTCGATTTGCGGACTACCATGGAGGCCGCCGCTGATACCCTGGCCTTGAAGGCTTACGAAAAAGGACTGGAGCTTGCCTGTCGCATCAAGCCGGGGGTTCCCACATTCCTTGTCGGAGATCCGGGAAGGTTGCGCCAGATCATCGTCAACCTGGCTGCAAATTCTATCAAGTTTACCGAGAACGGTGAAGTCGTCATCCAATGCAAGGTTGAAAGCAACGACGAAGAATCCGTGCTGCTCCATTTTTCCGTCTCAGATACGGGCGTCGGCATCCCTGAAGACAAAATGGATACCATCTTTGAGAGTTTCCGCCAGGTGGACGGTTCCATTACCCGAAAATACGGGGGTACAGGATTAGGCCTCTCTATCTCCAAACAGTTATCGGAGATGATGGGCGGCAAGGTTTGGGTTGAGAGTGAGCTCGGCAAAGGGAGCACTTTCCATTTTATGGCGAGACTGGGCCTTCAACCCGAAAAGAAAATACCAGTGCGTGAATCTGCGCCGATTGAACTTCATGGTTCACGCATTTTGGTTGTAGACGATAACGCCACGAACCGGAAGGTGCTCATCGAGATAGTTGCATTATGGGGAGTTTCGTACGGGGAAGCTTCCGATGGCAAGGGTGCATTAGCTGAAATGGAAAAGGCTGCAATGGATGGGAATCCCTATCATCTGGTTATTCTGGATGGACAGATGCCAGAGATGGACGGTTTCGAGGTCAGTAAACGCATCAAAGAGAATCTGACGTTCGCTGATACCAGAATCATCTTGCTCACTTCAATGGGCCGTAGAGGGGATGCCGCCCGTTGCAAGGAACTAGGGATTTCGGCATATCTACTGAAACCTATCAAGCAGTCGGAACTCTTGGGTGCGTGTATGAACGTTCTAGGGCATAGCCTGTTGGATGCCAACTTGGGAAAAGGCCGCCTGATTACACGACACACCGTTAGGGAAGAAGAAAGGTGCAGACAAAGTCTCAAGATCCTGGTGGCCGAGGACAACCCGGTGAACCAGAAGCTTGTTGTTAGGATCTTGAAAAAGCAGGGTCATTCGACGGTGGTCGTGGAAAATGGACAAGAGGCTTTGGAACGTCTGGAAAAAGATGTATTTGATTTGGTGCTTATGGATGTTCAAATGCCGGTTATGGATGGCCTTAAAGCCACGGCTATTATTAGGGATAGAGAGAAATCCACAGGAACACACATTCCCATTGTTGCCATGACCGCCCATGCCATGAAGGGAGATCGGGAGAGTTGCCTGGAAGCTGGTATTGACTACTACATTTCCAAGCCGTTTAAGGTTGCCGAACTCCTTGAAGTGCTTCATCTGGTCATGGAAAACAAGATTACCCAACATGGTGAACTGCAGCCTGTCCAGACGGCTTCCGGTACGGCATTGGATTTCGACAGCATGCTTGGATACTTTGACGGGGATCTGGAATTGTTCCAGGAGACGTTTGAACTGTTTATAGATAATTATCCGAGTCAGATAGAAACAATACGCAGGGCGATCTCGGCAGCGGATCCTGAAAGCCTTGACAGGGCCGCTCATCTTTTCAAGGGTTCTGTGTCCAATTTCAGTGTTTCGAACATCACCGCACTCGCTTCTGATCTGGAACAGATGGGCAGGGAAAAGAGAATGGATGGGGCAGAACAGGTGCTTTCCGAAGTTGAATTCCATGTCAACGAGTTTATCTCCGGTGCAAGGAATAAGCTTCAAGAGATTAATTATTGACGTTTCATATTGGGAAGAAGAATGAATTTCAGTGAATTGGCTGAAAATATAGGCTTAGAGGAAGATGAATTCGTGGAATTGGTGGAACTCTTTGTAGAGACCTCGACTTCTCATTTGGAGAGATTACAATCCGCCATAGATAAAGGAAACACACAGCAGGCCGTTGAGGCGGCCCATTACGTCAAGGGGGCTGCCGGAAATCTTGGGTTCACAGGGATATATGATCTATCTAAAGCTATTGAAGAGAAAGCCCGGCAGAACATTTTTGAGGGAGCGAGCGAAGCGCTTAAGACGATTAGAGACAGATATGACCAAATAGTTGAAGTGCTAAGATGGAAGAAAAGCTAAATCTGACCATACTCATTGTTGATGATAGCCCTGTGAGTGTAAGTATCTTGGAGACAGTTTTACTCAAAGAGGGGTACCGGGTTATCACGGCCAATGACGGACCCCGTGCACGAAAACTTGCTGTTGAAAAACGGCCCGACCTTATTATCCTTGACATCATGATGCCCGAGGAAGACGGATTTGAAGTTATCACACGCCTCAAGAAAAACGCTCGAACCGCATCCATTCCCGTCGTCTTTTTGACAGGAAAAGACGAGCTGGAGGACAAGCTGGCAGGTTTTGACTTAGGGGCCGTTGATTATATAACAAAACCGTTTCAGGTTGAGGAGGTGCTGGCCCGGGTGCGGCTCCACCTAAAATTGTCTATTGCTACCAACTCCTTGATTGCAAGTCAGGCGAACAAGTTAAGACAACTCGAGAAGGCGCAGACTTCCATGTTAACTACGCCGGACCAGCTTCCAAAAGCGAATTTCAGCGTGTATTATTCGACGTTTCTGGAAGCTGGAGGCGATTTTTATGATGTTTTCCAAATATCAGAAGATATGTTTGGATATTTTGTGGTGGATGTGTCGGGCCATGATATCGCTACGAGCTATATTACGGCTGCGGTGAAGGCCCTGCTAAAACAAAACTGTAACCCGATTTATCAACCCCAGGAAAGCATGAGGATGATAAACGATGTCCTGGTGGAGATATTGTCCGACACGACATACCTGACCGCCTGTTATGCAAAACTGAACCGTAAGAAAAAAACACTGACAATCGTGAATGCCGGCCACCCGCCGGTTATTTATCTTCCCAAAGAAGGCGAGCCGAGGCTCATAGATGTAGACGGTGATATTCTCGGCATGTTCAAGGAGGTCTATTATGGACAGCAGAACATAAAGGTGAGTCCTGGCGACCGGTTTTTTCTCTATTCGGACGGACTTATAGAAAAGCCTGCGCTGAAAAAGGTATGGTCCGAATGCCTACCTGAAGTGCTGGAGGCATGCTCCAATATAAAGGATACTCCCACACAGG
>DAOUTV010000155.1 GCA_030668505.1 Desulfobacterales bacterium
CACTGCAGGGAACACCCACCAGTAGTTCACGGTCTTCAAATAGTCGACTACCTCAAGTAGGGAAATATTTTTGAAGACGACATACAGGGCAATACCGGATAGCAAAAGCCCTGTTGTCAGTGGCAGGATAATTTTTTTATTCCCGGACATAGCGCTTCGAAAGACGTCGCATGGTGTGGTCGGGTCTATGCCATGGAAAGGAGCTCCCGGGCCTTTTCAATATCCAGACTGATCTGCTCTGATAGTGCTTCAGGTCCCGGAAATTTCTTTTCTCCACGCAGCCGTCGGATAAAATTAACGCGGATGGGGCGCTCATAGATATTTTGGTCAAAATCAAGTATGTGAACCTCTACGCTGAACTCACCATTATCGAATGTAGGACTATATCCAATATTGGCCACACCTTGGTAGGTAGTGTCTTGGTACTCCACGGTCACAGCGTATACGCCACCCTTGGGGCATAGTTCATCATAAAGCGTCAGGTTTGCCGTGGGAAAACCCAGCAGCCTTCCCCCCCGATCCCGGCCCCGGATCACGGTCCCCCGTACCTGATAATATCTTCCTAATAGTTTCTTGGCTTCCTCAACTCCGCCCTCTCTCACCAGGTTTCGGATCTCGGTGCTGCTAATGCGACCACCTTCAAGGTCAATCCATTCCGAAATGATCACGTCAAAGCCGTGGGCTACAGCCATTTCCTTGAGCAGGAAAATGTCTCCCTCACGCTTCCTCCCAAAGGAATAATCCTGCCCCACGACAATCGCTTTCATGCCAAGCTTGTCACACAGTATTTCTTTGACAAAAGTGCGAGCAGGGATGGCCGCAAACTCACGGGTAAATGGGATGCATATAAGGGTATCCACGCCTGTTGCCCCTATTAATTCAACCTTTTGCTCATAAAGAGTTATGAGTGGGAAGTGCTTGTTGGACTTGATCACCCGGATGGGATGGGGCTCAAAAGTAATTACGACAGATGTCCCGTCTATGCTTTCCGCCTTTTCAATCACCTGATTGAAAAGGGCCTGGTGTCCTATGTGAACCCCGTCAAAGTTCCCAATGGTCAAAACGACATTCTTTAATGAGTTAGAAATTTCGCTGAGATCTGTTATAATTTTCATGCTCAATCCTTTAAGCGGTCTTGACAAATTATTCAAACCCTTTTATATAGTTTAGTTCTGCTACAAAATCAATCCTTTTCTGCCTTCCTAATGTGCCGAAGTGGCGGAATTGGTAGACGCGCTAGGTTCAGGGTCTAGTGGGTGTATACCCGTGGGAGTTCGAGTCTCCCCTTCGGCACCAAACTTAATCATTACAACCGGTTAATTGTACTTTTTTGGGGGTCGGTACGAATGGGGGCAAGTAAACTAGGCCTTCTCCCTAGAGGCTTACCCACGCGCTGGGGACGGAGTCCTCCGTTTTCGGCCGGCAGACCCCGGCCAGTGGAATCAGGGTCACTTTTTTCTCAGGGTTTGGTCTCAGGTTGCCGATAAATTAAAAAAAACCTCCAGGGAATCACTTTTGGAACCTTTCAACCCTGAAAGGAGAAAAATACCATGACACAAAAAGCTCTAAAGCTCTTTCAGCTCTTCTTGGAAATTTTTGTCGTCTACACAATACTCAAAGTGCAACTGTTCACAGCTTTGATCTGCCTGTTTGCCATCCTCTTGATTGGAAGGTATGAAAAAACCGCTTTCGCAGAAACTATCTCAGAGGAAAGCGACCAAACTCAGGAGGAGGCTGATATTGGCAGGCCGGTTCCATCTTGAGCCTTTATTGGCATCGTTGATTGTGTCGTCTATAGCTTCAATTGTAACACTTTACGAGTCTGAAAAAGCTAAACCGTTACCAAAATGGAGTCGTCAAAGGGTTTTTAACAGCTTCCACGCATGATTCAGGCCTCTATCTCTATGATGTTTTGCACCTCATCTCGACAAGTCTGAGCAAAGTCTTCCGGATAATGACTGATAAGCCACCGCTGTTGACATTCAATAAAGCCGCCTGGAGACTGGGGATGCTTTGGAAGAAAACAGTAGAGGAGGCGCTGATCACGGTCCGGATTGTCGAATCTCTTGGATATTTCGGTGACATTAATCATCTCTGCACCAAGATTTTCTAATACCTTCAAAGTGATCAGTATAACACGATCGAGAGAATGCCGGGTACTGGTGTCTGTCTCGATAATATTTCCATATCTTTCCTTTGTCATAATCTGTACTTCGCCCTGGGAGCGCTGAGCTTTGGGAACAAAGGCCATTATATTCTCATCTTCGTAGAAAATCAGGTCGCTTTCTTTATTTGCTCTGCCGTCTAACCTCCTATTATTTCGAATGGCTTTAAGGTATGTTTCAAAGAAATCCTGACCGGTCTTCTCTTTGTATTGCTTGGCGAATTGAGCTACTAGATCTCCTTGAGTATAAGAGCTAATAGTCGACTGACTCAATTCGTTCTCTCCACCTTTAAATCCGGACACACATGAAGGAACAAGTGCAAACTGTTGGTGTATTTGTTGGTGTGAGGCATTAAGTCGGTAGCCGGAAGGTGACAAGTCAAAACCAAAGTTTTGACCCCAAATAGTGGCATTGAATGGTAATTCGAGGCCGCGTTTGTTCAGTTGTTCAATTTTGTCGAAGAGAGACAGTCGTAAGTCTTCCAATTCATTTTCTGTCAAGGATCGCCTTTTGGCAGGTGCTACAATGCCAACTTCTGTCGATAGTTGGACATATATCCTTTGGTAATAAAGGTGGCGGAGACCGATCATATCTTGTTCTGTAAGGGACCCAATCTTATAGCGTATGGCATCGTGGGCCATATTTGCTGCGTAATGCCCCCAGGGAATATAGCTGTTTTCTCGTAGGTATTCCCAAATGTGTGTGCCCCCTTCAGTATATTCGCCGACAATTGGACTATTGCCCTGGGCTCCTGGAACCAGAACCATCTGCTTTTTATATGAATCGGGAAGAAAAAAATTATTAGACACAAGTTCAAATAGAATCCAATCTGAAACCTCCGGGCGCAATTCGCCTTTTTCGGTTTTTTCATAGCTAATACCCCGAGGAATCTCAGTTTTTTGGTCATATTCAAATCTACACGATAGCTTCGCCAGCCTTACTAGGAGTTGCGGATCGGTAGATGTCTTAGCTAAGGTCAAGAGTAATGGATGTGGTAGACGTTCAATATCCAGATTGTCTTTATAGTCGAAGCTTTTCGTTGATAAAAGGCCAGCAGCATGCTCCTTTGCATACTTGAAAGGGTTGCCGGTTTGTAGCATTCGGTCGGCATATGCCTTGACAATAAAAGTGGCCCCCATGAAAGGGAAGGCATTAGGTATCTCAAAAACCCACGGTGCAGCGGCAACATGCACACTGTTTGGCGGGAAGTTATCTGTATTGCTTATACCAATTTTTGCTCGGCCGGAACTGTGTCCCAAGGTTACGATATGATCATTTTCCCGTAGATTAAGAGCGGTAAACCGTGGTTTGTGGATGCCATATATGAACTCGGCAGAGGGACCCACGCAGGTTCCGGGAAAGTTCTTGGTCATGCTGTTTCCTTTCTAATATCGATTTCCGTGCCTAATAGTAAAATATCATTTGGCTACAGGTGTGTCAATTTCCTATCATTCTTCACAGACAAACGCCCAAAAAAGAATAAGAGCCGACCCACCACATATTGTTGCATTTTCTTTCTTGACACCCAATGCGTGGTGTTTTATACCTCTGCTGAAAAAAATGAGGTCTACTAGTATGCCGGTTCAGCATCGGTGTAGATGACAAATTGAAGATACTCACGCCCCGCATGAAGCGTTTTGAAGAGAGGACGCTGAGTACTGACAAGGGCTTACGAAAACCCTTAGAGGATCATTGAACATAGGATTTGTTTGAATAGTTATGTGGCATTACCAGGGCTGTAAAGATTTTCGTAGGCAGTTCCCGCGAAAAGACTTCTCAAAAAAATTTCTCAAGAGGAGCCTTTGGCTCTTCTTTTGCTTGATCTTGTTGGGAATGGGACTCCAATGCTTCAAGGTTAAGCTGTCGAACGGTTACTTTAATAGATCTCCGGAAACCGAGGATTCTCTTGGAGGGGAGGAGGTTGGGGACTTACGCATCTTGATGAAAAAAGACCTCAGGGGATTAATAGATCTTGAGGCCCTGTGCAACAGCCCTGAGGGTAAGATCGATATCAATTGTTACGACAGATCCTTTTCCGTGGAAACCACCCTGGATGTGGAGCTTCAAAGTTATATGTTGAAAGTGATCCAACGCTCCAAATCCCCAATGATAGGGTTTGTAGCTATGGATCCTACAACCGGTCGAGTCCTCTCCATGATCGATTCTATCAAAGTGAAGGGAGCAAAGAGTGTCTGCCTCAGCAGTCAATTCCCAGCAGCCAGCATCTTTAAAATTGTAAGTGCTGCCGCCGCTATCGACCGATGCAATATTTCCGGTAATACAAAATTGACATATAATGGCTGGGCACATACCCTTTATAAGAATCAATTGACAAATCGAATCAATCGCTACACGAATAGCATCTCCCTGAAAACCTCTTTCGCCAAATCAATCAATCCCGTGTTTGGGAAACTGGGAATCTTTCGCTTGAAAAAGGATTTGATTGAAGAATATGCGATTAGATTCGGATTTAATCAACCTATCGATTTCGAGTTCCCTGTTGAGCTAAGTCGGATTTCAGTCCGTGATGATCCTTATCACTGGGCAGAAGTAGCTTGCGGTTTTAATCGAGAAACGTCAATATCTCCTATTCATGGAGCAATGATGGCTGCTGTAATTGCCAATGGTGGCAAGCTGGTGGAACCCACAATTATTGGATGCGTAACTGACGACAAAAAGAATCCTGTTTATGTCGGTGGTATGAACACTATCAGACAGGTCATCTCTCCGAAAGCAAGTCAGGAAATGAAGAAATTGATGGCAGCAACTATTTCCTGCGGGACATGTAGCAGCACCTTTAAGCGATACCGGCGCGATCCTGTTTTGTCAAAGCTTTCTGTCGGGGGAAAGACGGGTTCTATTAATAACAAAAGTGATGATTTGCATTATGATTGGTTTGTGGGTTACTGTGTAGAAAAGGAAGGCACAAGAAAACTCGCCCTGGCAGTTTTAGTTGTTCACGACAAACTCCTAAGAGAGAAAGCCCGAGTTTATGCCCGCCGTGCAATAAGACATTATTTCAGGGAATTTCGTGGATAGGGGGTAATAGACATAAGCGCTAAGTTTTTTTTGCACCGGATGGACCGTGGAAGGTTTACTGAAAAGAATGAACATCGAACATCGAACGTCCAACATCGAATGTTGAATGGGAAAAAGGGAACCCAGAGATGGTTAAAACATAAAAAAAATGAACATCGAACATCGAACGTCCAACATCGAATGTTGAATGGGAAAACATGAAGAAACAGAGTTTAAAACCTGAACTACTAAATGATATTTTAGAGCAAACAGAAGAATTAATTAAGATTTTCGTTACGAGTATCAAAACGGCCGTTCGACAGGCTCACGGCCCTGAGTGGAGTCGAAGGGCTGCAAAGAAACAGAAATAGTCATTCAAGGTTC
>DAOUTV010000261.1 GCA_030668505.1 Desulfobacterales bacterium
GAATTTTAGAACAACTGTCACCAAAAGATAAGCACAAACGGCAGCATAGGAATGCAGCGGATGAAAACCGATGCTGCAACGGCCCAGGTCCAAATCTAGATAGCTTACCAACACCACAAAGGGCGTGACGGATAGTCCAATTACAGATTACTTGCCAAGTTCTATAATCGCCCACAAGACGATTTCGTCAAAGATTTGTAATGGACACCTAAAAGATTGCGGTTTTTCAATATGTTATCGTTATAGCAGCATCGAGCATCCTGCACGAAATCGGACGTATATAATATACGAGGGCATTGCTTCTTCGAAGGTGATATTCCGAATACAGAGCACAGCCTATTTTTTCCCAAAAATCTTACTTATCGCTTGGGATAAGACTTTTATTGTGAACGGCTTTTGTATAAATGCATCACACCCTCGTGCCAGTATCTCCTTTGCCTTGCCCTCTAAGCTGTAGCCACTTGAAAGAAGAACTTTCACATTGGGATTGATCTCCCTCATTTTGTCGTAGGCTTCTCCGCCACCCATATTGGGCATGACCATGTCCAAAACAACAATGTCTATCTCATCCCTATTTTTCCTGTAAACCTCGACAGCCTCTTTCCCATCCATAGCCGTTAGTACCCTGTAGCCCATGGCCTCCAACAAATCCTCGCCTATTTCCAAGATTACCTCTTCATCGTCCACCAACAGGACCGTTCCGGTTCCCTTGGTGACCCACTCGACAGCTTTGACAACTTTCTGGACCTTTTTGCTGGATGCAGACAGATAAACACTGAACGTGGTCCCCTTCCGCCTCTTTGATTCCACATCAATATAGCCGCCATGGCTCTTTATGATCCCATAAGCAGAAGCCAGACCAAGTCCGGTGCCTCTTCCCACCTCCTTGGTCGTAAAGAAGGGGTCAAAGATGCGCTCCCTGGTCTTTTTGTCCATTCCCATGCCTTTGTCGGTCACCGTCAACTGCACGTAGTTACCCGGCTTTGGTTGGTACGCCTTGCCCTTCATGTCCTTGTCGGTAACATTTGCTGTCTTCAAGGTCAGAACCCCACCTTCAGGCATGGCATCTGCAGCATTTACAAACAGATTCCAAAGCACCTGCTCTATCTGTCCCCGGTCTGCTTCTATCGCAAATAAATCTTCGGCAAGTTCTCGCTTGAGGGTAATCTGCTTTCTGGTCCTGCCAAAGGCCTCAGAGGTGTCTTCCACCAATCGGTTAAGCTCAACAGGCTTGACTTCGTGTTTTCCCTTTCTGGCATATCCAAGGAGGTGTGAGGTCAACCTGGCCCCGCTTTGTACCTGTTTTTCAATACTCCTTAATCGTTCGTAATGAGGATGATCGGTATAAATCTCAAGGAACATTAACGAAACATTTCCCTGGATACCAGTAAGCAGGTTGTTAAAGTCATGGGCAATACCTCCGGCTAAGGTGGCGATCGCCTCCATCTTTTGGGCTTGTAACAGCTGTGCCTCAATTTCCTTTCTTTCTTCTTCAGCCTGCCTGCGCTGCATCATTTCACTCTGAATCCTTTCGTTGGCCTCCAGGAGCTTTGTTCTCCCGATGCAATTGTTTATAGCGCCGGTTATAATACCAGCAATGATCTCCAGGCCCATGATGTCAAGATCCGGTTCATAATTGCGCCCGGGGCGGGCCGCAATAACAAAACCTATTCGCTCTTTTTCATGCTCCCTGGCTAGAAGAGGTGCAACCAAGAACATATCACAGAGCCCCAATCGGCGGGCAGAACTTGCAATGCTTTCATTCAGCGTTTTGCACTTGAAGACCTTTGAGATATTGATATCTCTCAATAAATGCCTTATCAGAGTCTCCTGGGAGTTCCACGCATCAAGACTGTCTTGGTTGATTCCCTTGCTTGCCAATAATCGAGGCTCTCCGTCTTCGTCTTCTATGAACAATACAGCAGCCACTTGGTAGCTCAAAATAGAGGAAATCAGAGTGACAGCTACCCGTCCCACTTCGTATAGATTGGTCACCGGGATACTAGCAAATGTCTCACTGTAGTAATTGAGATTTTCAATAATACGAACAATACGTTTTTCTCTCATTTTGTTTCCTTCTCGAGGATTACGATACCAAAGGGTGGAGTAAAGACCTGGCCTCAGAGGCATTGTACCCAAGCCCATAAAATAGGCGATCTGGCGCTACGAGGAGGCATGGGACTCCAGCCACACTCGCTGAAACCATGACTTGTAGACCATCTTCGCTTTCAGCATCCACAGTTGTCAGAGTTGTTCCAACGGCTTGTGCTGCCTCATTCCAGAAATCATTGGCACTTGATGTGAACGGACACCAGTTTGCCGTAACCAGGAGCGGGAAGTCCACAATTGTGCGTGTCTCAATCTTTCTTGGTGTGGTGGGAATGGGTTTGCCTTGGCTAAAAGCCTGTATTTCAGAAATCAAAGGATATGGGCGGAAGCCTTCCGCTGTCAAATATGCTCTTCAATAGAATCCAGCTGAACCACGGCGTTCCATTTGGTATTCCTGCCCGTCGATAAGAATAGTGGGCGATCCAAACAATCCCATTTCTTTCGCCTTATCTCGAGATGCAGTTATAGTCAATTTGACCTCTGCCTCCAAGTTCTCCGTGTCAACCAAGTCTTCGACCAGGTCACGAAAATTAAGCGCCGACTCACATCCTTTAAATGTGATGATCTCAATCTTTTTTGCTATCATATTTTCCTTCTCCCTTCCGTTACGTTATAGGATAAGGTCTCGCTGCACGACGGATAGCACCACGCAACCCCTGCTTATGTGAATACGGTAGATGACCCTCAAGCTCGGGTGCTTACCTCACCAACCGCACTATTCGCTGGACCTTCTTTTCTGAGTAGGATGCAATTCGAAAATTCTTTCGACAGCAGGAACTGTGCCAGGATGCTTTTAGTCAGGCAATTCTTCATGATTCCAAAACTTTTAAACACTTTATTAGGCATCTACACTATTATATGACCGCGAACAAGGATGCTGTGGCATCCTGCTGGAAGGGCTGGCCCACAACATATCGCGGTTAGTTGATGTGGGGACAGACTGACGTATAGCTTGCCAGATTCTATAATCGCCCACAAAACGATTTTGGCAAAGATTTGTAATGGAAACCTAAAAGATTACGGTTTTTCAATATGTTATCGTTATAGCAGCATCGAGCATCCTGCACGAAATCGGACGTATATAATATACGAGGGCATTGCTTCTTCGAAGGTGATATTCCGAATACAGAGTACATCCTATTTCTTCCCCAAAATCTTACTTATCGCTTGGGATAAAACTTTTATTGTGAACGGCTTTTGAATAAAAGCGTCACAGCCTCGCTTTAATATCTCGGTGGCTTCACCATCAATGCTGTAGCCACTTGAAAGCAAGACCTTTATGTCCGGGTTGATCTCTTTCATGCGGTCATAGGTTTCACCGCCACCCATATTGGGCATAACCATGTCCAAAACGATTATGTCTATGTCATCCCGGTTTTTCTCATAAACCTCGATGGCATCTTTTCCATCCCTTGCTATGAGCACCCGATAGCCCATGGCCTCTAACAAATCCTGGCCAACTTCTA
>DAOUTV010000005.1 GCA_030668505.1 Desulfobacterales bacterium
ACGACCGGATGGATATCATGATATTATAACACTCCTCTCTCGGATTGGTCTTTTCGATACCGTCGTACTGGCCTTTGATCAACCGTCCATAAGCGTCAACTGTTCTCACCCCAGGGTACCGGAAGACAGAAGCAATTTGGCATATAGGGCCGCCTCGCTTTTTTTTGATGCCCTGTCAAGCCACGATGGAGTGGCTATTTTTATTGACAAGGTGATACCTGTTGCTGCGGGCCTTGGTGGTGGCAGCAGCAATGCTGCTGCAGTGCTGATGGGGCTGAACCAGTACTATGGGTTTCCTTTCAAGGACGGGGAACTCTTGGCAATGGCAGTTAAGGTTGGAGCCGATGTTCCCTTTTTTTTGTTTAGGCATGTGGCAATTGCCCGTGGGATTGGGAATCGTTTGGAGGTGTATGAAGGTCTACCGCCCCTATCTGTGCTCTTGGTATGTCCGAGATTTGAGGTGCCTACGGCTTGGGTTTATGAGAACTTGAATTTAACATTGACAAATCGGGAAAAAAAATTCAAAATTATAAGGTTTGATCAGGATTTTCCCAGCGTTAAAAGTTCTTTTTTTAATGATTTAGAGCAAGTAACAATTGGGAAGTTTCCGGAGATAAAGACCATCAAGGAGACCCTGCTCGATCTCGGCGCCGAAATAGCTCTTATGTCCGGGAGCGGGCCAAGTGTGTTTGGCCTCTTCAAGGATGCGCAGCAGGCTACAAAGGCGACTCACAGCATAACACACCGAGGAAGATGGAAAACATTTCTGGTGGAATTTTTGCTTCCCTGACAAGCTTGCTGGGGTGTCGTCAAGTGGTAAGACACAGGATTTTGGTTCCTGCATTCGGAGGTTCGAATCCTCCCACCCCAGCCACAATTGACATGCTATTCGGCCGTTATTATTTCTAGGCAACATCTTGAGATCTTTGGAAAATTGTTATTTTTTCGTGATGCGGCGCCAGGCTTCGAATTTTGCACGCAGTGCCTCTTTTCAAGCCGTCAGGTGCAACCTTTGCGCTATCCTCGAAATACATAATGTATTACTCCGGTTAAATTTTTTCCTTCCTTGCCTGGCAAAAATTTTCCGTTTTTCAAAGGTCTCCCTTTGTAAAACGTTTTCGCCGG
Organism: Desulfobacterales bacterium; assembly: GCA_030668505.1. Taxonomy (GTDB): domain Bacteria; phylum Desulfobacterota; class Desulfobacteria; order Desulfobacterales. Next base: position 1,126 of record DAOUTV010000005.1, read on the forward strand.
AGGCGGATTCAAGGCCAAGCCTTTCAAAGCTGAAAGCTCAAGGCTCAAAGCTGAAAGGATTTTAACGCTCAGCGTCGACAATATTTGGCTGACGCAGAGTTTGGACACAATAATGATATTTTTAAAAGTTTTTCATGTGTGGGGGTAACTAATGCATAGGCTTGTTCTGTTTGCTGGAAGCTCTAATCCCGAATTAGCTCAGGCTATTTGCCGCCATATCGACATTAGGTTGGGTGATGCCCGAGTGCAAACGTTCAGTGATGGTGAAATTCGGGTAGAAATCATGGAAAACGTGCGCGGCAAAGACGTTTTTATCTTACAGTCCACCTGCGCCCCTGTAAATGACCATTTGGTGGAACTTCTGCTAATGATTGATGCCTTCAAGCGCTCATCGGCGCAGAGGATTACGGCAGTCGTTCCTTATTTCGGGTATGCACGACAGGACAAAAAGGTGGTACCGCGAGTACCTATTAGCGCAAGACTGGTGGCTGACCTCATTACGGCAGCCGGTGCCAACCGCGTGATTACCATGGATCTCCATGCCGGCCAAATACAGGGTTTTTTCAATATTCCAGTGGACAACCTCTTTGCAGCACCCGTTCTCTTGGAATATATCAAAGAGAGTTTTAACAATGACACGGTCATTGTTTCTCCGGATGCTGGGGGCGTGGAAAGGGCTAGGGCCTTTGCAAAGCGTCTTGATACCCAGCTGGCCATCATCGATAAAAGGCGTGCAGCGCCGAACCAGTCCGAGGCCATGAATGTGGTGGGCGATGTTGAAGGAAAGATAGCTATCATCTTGGATGATATGGTTGACACTGCAGGAACCCTGTGCCAAGCAGCCGGGGCCTTGAAGGATCGCGGCGCTTTGGAGGTTTATGCTTGCTGTGCTCATGCTGTCTTGTCGGGTCCTGCTGTGCAGCGGATCGGTGATTCGGACATTAAAACCGTTGTTGTTACCAACTCGATCCCATTGAGTAAAAAGGCCCAGGAGAGCGACAATATCCGCGTATTGTCCGTCTCCAAGCTTTTGGCAGAGGCGATTCATCGCTGCCATACCGGCAGTTCGGTCAGCTCACTGTTCGTGTAGCCGCGGAATTGTTAATTTAACAACAAAATCAAGGAGGAAGCTCATTGGAAGTATTTGATCTAAAAATCACTCAACGAAATACCTTCGGCAAGAGCCCGGCTCGGGCACTCAGACGGAAAGGCCTTATCCCGGGCGTGCTCTACGGCCCAAAAAGAGACTCCGTGCCCCTTACCATCTCCCCGCTCGATCTGGATAAGATCTACAAGGATAGCGGAACTGAACGTGTCGTTTTAAACCTTAAAATTGACAACGGCGGAACCCAGGACGTTACAGTGGTGGTAAAAGAGATGCAGGTCGCTCCTGTGACGGGGCAATATCTTCATATTGATTTTTACGAAATATCTTTGGATGAAGAGATTGTGGTGAATGTGCCGGTCGAGGTCACTGGGAGGTCAAAGGGCGTTGAGCGCGGAGGCTTTTTGCAAGTGGTGCGCCATCAACTTGAGATATCCTGTGTCCCTACGGACATGCCCGATAAGATCGAAGTCGATGTGACAAACCTCGACATAGGGGACTCCATTCACATTGGAGACCTTGATCTGGGGGATAAGGTGAAGGTGTTAGCTGACACAGTCCTTACCGTGGTCACGGTTGTGCCGCCCACTGTGGAAGAAGAAGAGGTTCCTGAAGAGGAACTGGAAGAGGCTGAAGAGACTCCGGCCGAGGAGGACGAAGCTGGAGGAGAAACGGCCGATAAGTAGCGTTTAAATGCCGAAGAATCGGTTTCGCCTGATCGTTGGCCTGGGGAACCCCGGGGAAGAATACCGCCTGACCCGGCACAACATTGGGTTTATGGTCGTTGATCGGCTGGCCTCCAAGCACCGCATATTGGCGAACAAACGGAAGTTTGGCGCCGTTTATGGTCTTGGGAGAGTGGACGGGCGTTCTGTGATCCTTGCCAAGCCCATGACCTTTATGAATATGAGTGGGCCGGCAGTTCGGAACCTGGCCCATTTTTTCAAGGTGGATACAAAAGACCTCTTGGTGATTCACGACGACATAGACCTTGTGTTTGGAAAAATAAAGATCAAGCGAAAAGGAGGGGACGGAGGACATAATGGTCTTAAGTCTCTAATAGAAGCCATTGGGAACGGCACATTTGCCCGCGTTCGTATTGGCATTGGCCGTCCGGATACCAAGCAAGATGTGAAAGGATACGTGCTGAACAAATTTGACGCACAACAGGAGACGGTCTTGGACGAAGTAATCACCATGGCACAAGGTGCCGTGGTGACAATCCTGTTGAAAGGCGTAACAGAGGGGATGAACCGTTTTAGCAGGAAGGAAGTCGGACTAAATGGCCAAATACGAAAAAGTGGGTTTTGAGTTGATTCTTGGGCGGAAAAATGGTATTGTTACAAAATATTGTACAAATTTAACGACTTCTAAATCTTAATCTTAAAAAACGGTTTTCCCCAAATGTTTAAAGTTGGAGACTTGGCAGTTTATCCGGCCCAAGGTGTCGGGCGCATCGAGGCTATTGAGACGCGAGAGATCTCAGGGCAAAAGCTAGATTATTATATCATGAAGATCCTCGAAAACAACATGACCATCATGATACCTGTAAATAACGTAGAGTCTGTAGGCGTACGGGATATCATCGATAACGAAGAGGTAGCAAAAGTTTATGCTATCATGAAGAAAAGAGATATTCCAGCGGACAATCAGACCTGGAACCGTCGGTACCGTGAGTACATGGATAAGATCAAGACGGGATCAGTCTATGATGTAGCGGAGGTACTCAGAGACCTGTACCTGTTGAAGGTAGATAAAGAGCTCTCTTTTGGTGAACGTAAAATGCTTGACACTGCACAAAGTCTTCTGCTCACAGAACTCTCCATTGCTAAGAAAACCGACGAAAACGCCATCATGTCCGATATAAAGGCTATATTCAACCTGGAATAGTCAGGGCTCCATCATTCACGAAGGTAGTCCCGTGAAATCATAGAGATTGTCGCCGGATCGATTTTTGATAAATTCGAAATTCGAAGCACGAAATCCGAAACAAATCCCAATGACCAAAGCACCAAATTCAAAAACACAAGCATATTTGCGACATTTCAGCTACTTACTGACAATGAAGTGCGATGTTTTGGTCATTTTGTATTCGAATTTTGAACATTGTTTCGAGTTTCGATATTCGGATTTCGAATTTAAGACGTCGCAACTCCTTCTAATTTGGGGAAACTCGAAAGACTTTGACGTTTCCCTGCTGGAATAGTCAGGAGGCGTGCCTGTTCTTAGTTTTACAGTGACTGAATCAGAGGTTGGTCACCGGCTTGATACGGTCATTGTTGCGCGCTTGTCTACCATTTCCCGCTCCCGCGCGAGCCGGTTAATTCATACCGGTCACATCACAGTCAATGGTTTCATCAAGAAACCCGGATATCTAACCAAGCCCGGCGATGTTGTCCGATCTGAGATCCCTTCCCCAGAGCCCATCAAATGTAGGCCTGAGGCGATCCCCCTTTCTGTTCTACACGAAGACCGGGATGTGATCGTTTTGAACAAAGCTCCCGGGTTTGTGGTTCATCCTGGTGCCGGACACAATAGCAGGACACTTGTGAATGCGTTGCTCTCTTACTGTCCGGATCTTGAAGGGATTGGCGGCAGTATTCGCCCAGGCATAGTCCATCGTCTTGATAAGGACACCTCTGGAACCCTGGTGGTGGCAAAAAACGACATGGCCCACCAGAGTCTAAGCCGCCAATTCAAGATGCGGGAGGTTCGCAAGTTATACCTGGCTCTCGTTTACGGAGAGGTGAAGCTGCCGGCAGGGGTGATCGACTTTCCAATAGGGCGTCATCCAACAGATCGAAAGAAAATGTCTATTCGGAGCCCTCGGAGTCGTCCCACTGAGACTCGCTGGAAGGTCAGAGAGGCGTTTTCCGGCGTCACACTTCTTGAAATCGATTTGAGGACCGGACGCACCCACCAAGTTCGTGTCCACTGCGCGGCCATAGGCCATCCAGTAGTAGGAGACGTTACATACGGAGGCAAAAGAAGGTGGAAAGACCTTGCCCGAGGTCCTAAGCAAGATGTCCTAAGAGAAATACGCCGGCAGATGCTTCACGCCTGGCAACTTAGCTTTGTGCATCCACGGACGGGTCAATCGATGAACTTTGAATCGCCTCTCCCCAAGGATATGGCTTCTGTGTTAGACGCCATGCGCACCTTCCTGTGAACAGTAGGCCCGACACTGACAACCTGCAACCCGCAAGCCCTTTTTCTTGATTCTGAGCCCTGTCTCTTCCCCCTTTTGCAAAGGGGGACTGAGGGGGATTTCTACGAAAGCCAAAAAAAATCCGCCAGCCCAATTTGGGCAGACGGACTTTTTTAGGATAATCCCTATTCTGTTGCTAACTAAATATCCGGATTATAGCAGGTCAAACAGCATCGCATACAGCGGTTGGCCTCTTTCAGGGCTTCTTCTTCTGTAACTGTCAGGTCAACCTCAGCATAGGTATGGTTCCTTTCGTAAGATCCCGCCTCAAGTTCAGGTTGACCGATGCGGCCTTTTTGCTGGACGCCCTCTATGCTTTCAAAGATCGTACCGGGTATGTGGCCCTTCATACGCCTTGGGTCTACCCGGAGCCTGGTCTCAGGCATGGACATATCCTCTCCCATGAGATACTTGTGAACGCCCCGAGCAGCCCGTCTGGCACCCCCAATGGCTGAAACCAATAGCCCTGGTGGGCCGGCGGAGTCTCCGCTGGAAAATACATACGGTATCGCTGTCTGATGGGTATCGGGATTGACCACAATCGAACCCCTGTTTGTTTCAATCCTTGACGTGGCCCCCTCTTCTTTATCTGCAAAGGCAGAGTCTGTCGTCTGACCGATGGCCAGGACAAAAGTCTCAATCGGCAGCACTGTTTCAGAGCCTTTGATGGCCATGGGTTTCCGCCTGCCGCTGGCATCGGGTTCTCCTAACTCGTTTTTCAGGTATTCGATCCCCGTAAGATTCCCCTCATCATCGGTAACAAACTTTGTTGGGGTGCACATGGGAATGAATGTCACTCCTTCGTGTTGGCATGCCTCTACTTCAACCTTGTTTGCAGGCATGTCTTTGACTTCCCGACGGTAGAGGCAATAGACGTTTTCAGCACCCCTGCGAATACTGGACCTCAAGCAATCCATGGCAACATTGCCGCCGCCAATGACTGCTACGTTTTTACCCATCGGACACGGATCTCCCACACCAGGCTCCGTCTGTGCTCTAAGATATATTGTTGCAGGGACAACTCCATTGACCTTATCTTCATCAGGGATGCGGGCAGAGGCATGCTTCCAGGCCCCTATGGAAAAGACAACCGCGTCAAATCCGCCCCCTACGAGGGACTCCAGATCAAAATCCACACCGAACTTCACACTAGTCTTGACCTCAATGCCCCCCAAACCGAGAATCCGATTAATGTCTCTGTCCAGGCTTTCCTTGGGAAGACGGTATTCGGGGATGCCGTAGCGGATCATGCCGGCCAGCCGGGGCATCCATTCAAAGATCTTTACATTATGACCCAAGCGCCTCAAGAAGTATGCAGCCGAAAGACCACTGGGCCCGCCGCCAATAACAGCCACCTTGTATCCGGTATCAGGGGCCACAGGGATCTTAACCTGGGCACCTTCATTGAACACCCAGTCCGAGCAAAAGCGCTTTAGTTGATTGATGGAAACCGGATCATCAGCCAAGGCCCTTCGACAGGCATCCTCGCATGGATGAGGACAGACACGGCCGCATGAAAGTGGGAATGGATTGCGCTCCATAATGGTAAGGTAAGCCTTGTCGTATTCCTTGTTTTTAATATGGTTGATATATGTAGGGATGTTGATCTCCGCAGGGCAGGTCTGTCGGCATGGTGCGAGACGATCAGTAACAAGGTTCATATGTAGTATCCGGTCAGACGGTTTGCGCACCTGCATGATCCCCTTGGGGCATGCCTTTTCGCAGGCCCCGCAGCCAACACACTTTTCCGCGTCAACCACAGGATAACCATCAGGTCCAATCTTAAGGGCGTCAAATAGACATGCCTTCACGCAACTCCCAAACCCGAGGCAACCCACATCGCAATCCTTGGCCCCTGCATAAAGCAGATAGGCAGCCCGGCAATCGTTAACGCCCATATAAGTGAATTTCTCAGGTGCACGAAATCCGCCCGTACAGGTGTTTTGTGACGTGAGCGGCTCGGCTGCGCCGGCCTCCATACCCAGAACAGCAGCCACCTTTGCTGCACCGTCCGCGCCCGCTACTAGACAGGCACCCACACCCGCGTTACCAGCTACAATGGCCGCTGCACACGCCCCGCATCCGGTATAGCCGCACCCACCGCAGTTAGCGCCGGCCAGACAGTCTGCCACCAACGCAATGCGCGGGTCCTCCCACACATAAAAAACCTTGGAGGCAATCCCCAGCAATGTTCCGGAAACTGCCCCTAAACCCATCATGAGAAGTAAGGCTTCTATCATTTTTTCCTCCTAATCCGGATAAACCGGAATTAAGAAATTACTAATCTGCGAATTTAGGAATTAAGGGTATCCATCCTGTTTTAATCTCTTAATTCCTTAATTCCTTAATCCCTAAATTTGTTTAAATCATCCCTTTGAACCCGAGGAACGAAAGGGACATAAATCCAGCCGTAACCAGGGCAATGGCAACGTCCTGCAAAGGCCCGGGCACCCGTCCTATGGTAATCCGCTCGCGCAACCCTGCAAACAGGATCAGGGCGAGGCCAAAGCCGGCCGGGTAGGCCAAAGAGGAAACAAGCATCTCCAGAAAGTTGTACTCTTCCTTGATATTGATGAGACACACACCCATGACCGCACAGTTGGTCGTAATCAAGGGGAGAAAGATGCCCAGCCCCGCATAAAGGGCCGGCATGCTCTTCTTCATAAAGATTTCCACAAACTGAACAAGCGCGGCGATCACCACGATGAATACGATAGTCCTTATATACTCAAGCCCCAACGGTTTTAAGAAAACCGCCTCGAAAATCCAGGTCACAATACCTGCTAAGGCAAGGACAAAGACCACGGCCATGGCCATCCCCGTAGCGTTGTCCATGCTTTTGGACGTGCCCAGAAAGGGACAGTTGCCCAGATATTGAATCAGCAGGATGTTGTTGACCAGGATAGCGCCTACGGCCAGTAAGATATAATCTCCCATCGGATTTCTCCTTCTGTTATCTTATTGCTAATCAAAAACGTGAGTAAGATCTACGTTTTTTTGCCTTTTGGTTTCCTCTTTGAACTTCGAACTTTAGTTCGAAAAGCTTATACTATTTCCCCACCATGTTCATGACGGCAAGCATTAGACCCAGGCAGACAAACGCACCAGGGGCTTCAACCATGAACGTAAACGGCTCAAAGGACGGCCCGAATAGTTGAATGACAGTATCTGAAAATGGAACGGAGATGGTACCGGCACCAAAGGCCTCACGAATTCCGGCCAAAGCACCCAGGGCAATCGTGAATCCCACTCCAATACCAAAACCGTCTGCTATGGATGCTACAGGGGGGTTCTTGGAGGCAAAGGCCTCGGCTCGCCCAAGGATAACACAGTTCACCACGATCAGAGGAATAAAGATACCCAGTTGTAGAAAAAGCGGATAGGTAAAAGCCTGCATGACGAGTTCTACCACCACGACAAACGTAGCAATGATGATGATGAAACACGGCACCCTTACCTGGCTGGGTATAATGTTGCGCAGCATAGAGACCAGGACATTCGAACACACAAGTACAAAGGTGGCTGCAACCCCCATCCCGACGCCGTTAGCAACCGTCTTGGTGACCGCCAACACCGGACAAAGCCCGAGGACAAGCCTAAAAGGCGGAATCTCTTCCCATAACCCCTTGGTAAATTCTTGGACAATTGTTTTGGCCATAACTCTTCTCCCTATTTGGCAAAAGCCTTGGCTTGCTCTATGATTTGTGGCTTCAGTTTACTATAGAATCCCGAGCTGTCCGTAACACCCTGGCACACACCTTGGGATGTTATCGTAGCGCCTGATACCGCATCTATCTGCCCCCCGTCCGATTTAACCTTGAAAGACTCGGTGATGGACGAACCCTTGAACTGGGCCCTGAAGGACGGATCATCTTTCGCCCTTGAACCCAAACCCGGGGTCTCAGCGTGGGTGGTGACACCCATACCCAGCAATTTATCCGTCTCAAGGTTGACGCCCACCATGACGCCAATGTCTCCCCCAAAACCCTTGCCAAAGGATTCAAAGACGACAGTGTTGGCCTTGCCATCGAATACACCGACATAGAAGCCCCTCTCTACCTCACCGTCTGGGATCTTAAAGCGATCGACGAGCGGATCATTGCTACATCCTTCCAGGATCTCTAAGATGGCAGGCCCTTTTACAAACTTGAGCTGCTGGTACTCGATTTGCTCCGCAGTACTTGATTTAACACCCGCCAGCAACGCACCGCCACAGGCCGCCAGAATGGCAAGAACCACGATCATCCTTATGATATCACGCATTTTCTACCACCTTTCCAATCGCTTTGGGTCTGATCTTGTCCAGAAGTGGATTGCAAAGATTCATGAGGAGAACAGCGAAAACAACCCCATCCACATAGGCCCCGATATTTCTGATGAGCACTGTCATCATCCCGGCCATGGCCCCGAAAATAAGCATGGGAATAAAGTTGGCCGGAGATGAAGAGTCTTCGGGTACCAGGAAAAAGGCTGCAATCAATGTATAACCGGTCAACAAGTGGAAGAGAGGACCGGCATATTTGGCAGAATCGGACAGGTTGAACAGGAGGGCGGTAATGAACACCCCTGCCAAAAAGGAAAGGGAGAGCTCCCATCGCATATACCCCCGCAACATAAGGTAGAGCCCCCCTACAATCAGTCCCAGGCCGAAGGTGGATCCGATAGCCCCTGCCTGTCTACCCATAAAGAGATCGCCCAGGCCAAATTTGCTAATGGCCTCCGGGCCAAAAGCCTTCAAATCGGCCAGTGGATAAGTCATGACAAAACCCAGATCATAATGGCGAAGGGATTCGTTAAAATCAAAGATCCCCGTGAATGAAATAACGAGCATGGCCAGGGCGAGAAGGGGGGGATTCAAGGGATTAAACCCGATCCCACCGAATATCTGTTTTCCTACGATAATGGCAATTAACGTTCCCAGTGCAATGAGCCACCAGGGTGCGGTAGCCGGCATGAGCATGCCCAGCAGGAGCCCGGTGACCGCAGCGCTTCCGTCGCCAACGGAAGCAGGCTTTTTCAAGATCAGATTCCAAACGACTTCCCAGATCATGGCACAGGCCATGGCAAAGGCAATTACCGCGAGAGCCGGTGCGCCATACTGACTAATGCCCATCAACACGGCAGGAAGTGCGGCAATCATGATATTGTAATTCTTTGAAGATATCTTGCTGCCGTCGTGCCAATAAGGCGCGTGGGCCACAACAAGTTTCTTTTGACTACTCATTGGCTGCCTCCGCAATTTCGATCAGGCTAAGTTCATATTTTGCTAACTTGATGTACTGAAAAATCGGGATTCTGGACACGCACACATAAGAACACAACCCACACTCAATGCAGCAATGAAGGTCATACATAGCTGCGGCATCCTCGTAAAGGCGAGCCTCCAGGAACCTGACGAGCATATTCACCGGAATCTTGACCGGACAGATCCTGATACATTCACCGCAGTTGATGCACGGATAATCCGTGGTCTGGGCGCTATCGACGTCATCCTGAACTACGATACCGTCTGTGTCGGGCTCCAGTCCCAGGTCTTCGGAATAGGTGGCCGATCCCCTCATGGGGCCGCCCAGGATGAGACGATCCCGATCGTTTAGTGAGACATTGCAGGCTTGAAGTACGTCATTTATCGGGGTGCCGATTCGAGCTCTTACATTAGTGGTGCTTCCGTCTTTTCCAGCTACCGTGACGACCTTGGTAACGCAGAGTCTGCCGGTCTCAAACGCTGTCCCTAATGCTGCAACGGCTTCTGCATTAATAAAGAAAACCCCCTCATCCTCCACTGTATCACCGGCTGATACCACCTGGCCTAGTACATCCTTCATAATCATATGAGGAAGGCTGTTCGGGTAGGTGGCCCTGACCACTTTCACTTCTGCGCCTGTAGTATTGGCCTGTTGAACCAGGTTTTCCGGCACTGCGATAAGAATCCGGTCTGCTCCCGTCATCTGTTTAAGGGCGTCAACACCGCTTTTGATGCCGGCAGCCTCGTTTTGGACCACACACTGATTTGCTGTAAGGAGTAAATCCTGATCCATCCCGGCGATGACAATGGTTCGTATGGTATTTTCGGGATCAGTAAAGGCCTTGAAGGAAGGGCTGCCGGGTGCGTATTCAAAAAACTTAAGGCCTGTATCAAGGGTTGGGGTCTTATTGAAGCTATCATCCCATTCGTCTTGGCTACGGGCGTCGATGGTGATAGCCGTATATCGTTGCCCAAGGGTTCCTACATGTGGAGCCATGGCTGATATGGTGCCGGTAACCGATGAGATAACATATTCATCACTGTCTGGAGCTGCAGAAAGTCGTTGCCCGGTCTTTACCGCATCACCGACTTTGAGCGCACTAGCATGCCCTCCGTTCTTTGGCTCTTGCAATAACAGGATGACCTTGCTTGGAACAGGAAGATCTCGGGTCTGATCCGGTATCAGGTTGTACTGTAACCTCGGCTTCACCAAACCTATAAATGATTTTTTTATCATAAGCTCAACCCTTTGTTTTAGAATTCCATTAGCAGCTTGCTACATAATATGACAAGCGGCACACTCGACCGGACCGGCCCCGCTGTCCTCATGGCAGCCTTTGCAATTGGTGTGCAGGGCATCACCCCTCTTGGGATCGCTGTCCGGGCCATGACAATCCTCCCCACTACACGACTGAGATTCATCCTGTTCTTCGTGATGGCAATCATCGCACGCAATACCATAGCCCGCGTCGTCCGTGTGTGTCTTGTGATCAAACAGAATTTTTCCCGCGGTGCTCTTAAACATGAGCCTTACGGGTTCTTCGGGTGTTTTTTGCGGGAAAGCCGCGTAGCAGACGACACCCACAACGAGCAAGATTGCCGCAAGGGCAAATGCCAATGCTTGTTCATTCTTTGAGCTCATTTTTTCTCATATTCCTTTCGCTGAACCTGACTTGTTGAAAGGGTGGATTTCCACAAGATTTGTAAACTTAGGGGGTAATCGCGTCTGGCTAGATAATGTGCAATCGGTGTGAGATACAGCATATGTACCTTTTCTCCGCAACGTGTTTGAAATAATGAACAGGAGCCAAAAACACGAAATAAGGTTGGCCCCCCTATATGACAACAACCGACTAATGTCAAGAAGAAATTTGCTACAACGTAGTGACTTATTTGTTGATTGTCACAGGCAGTCGTGATGCCTGATTTGCCTGCCGGTCGGAAACGATAGTCGCTCCAAGGATTTTGGTGTGGGCCTAAGACCTTCCCGTCCCTCCTATCTATATAATGGTAGGGCTGGTTTCAAATTCTTGGTTTTGCTGCTTGAAAAATGGTTTCACGATCGAGTCGTTTCTTCAGGCAACCCGCGTCCGGAAAAAGCCCTTGACAAATTCAGTTATAGGCGGTATGGGGAGAGTCTCTTGATGCCATTTCCATATTGATCTTGATTGATTTGCTGCACCCAAGCAGAAGAATCTCTCAACAAGTTAAGAGCCTTGCAGCGCAGCTTAGAGCTTACTTTTTCAGAACATCATTAAGAAATAAGCAAAACAAGACTCTTTTTATGGTCGGTATGGTCGATTATCGCTAAATCGTCAGGTAATGTTTAGGAGTTTGCCGTTTTACAATTTTTTGACTACCCAGTGCTTGGCATTGGGGCGACAGGAGGTTCGATATGGCAAGTGGTAAAGACGTCGTCGGATCCGTATTGATTGCGGGCGGGGGCATTGTCGGAATGCAGGCGGCCCTCGATTTAGCTGACTCAGGTTTTTATGTGCACCTGGTGGAAAGGGCCCCCGGAATCGGCGGGATCATGGCCCAACTCGATAAGACCTTTCCTACCAACGAATGTGCCATGTGAATCATTTCCCCCAAGCTGGTCGAGGTCGGCCGGCATACCAACATCAACCTCATCACCCTCGCCGACGTAGACAGCATCAGCGGTGAGCAAGGAAACTTCCAGGTCAAGGTTATCAAGCATCCACGATATGTCGATGAAGACAAGTGCGTGGGATGCGGTATCTGCGCTCAAAAGTGTCCAAAGAAGGTAAAGAATGAGTTTAACCTGGGCATGGACAAACGCAAGGCCATTTATGTCCCGTTTGCCCAGACAGTGCCCTTGAAGTACACCATTGACAGAAAGGCCTGCATATACTTCAAATCAATAGACGCAGGCAAAAAGGGCAAATGTAATGCCTGCGCAAAATTCTGCGAAAACGACGCTATTGATTTCGAGCAGAAGGAAACGATCCTCGATCTTAATGTCGGTTCTGTCATCATGGCACCGGGTTTTCAGGCCTTTGATCCCTCAAAGGTTGAGGCCTACCATTACACCGACTTCAAGAACGTGGTGAGCAGCATGGACTTCGAGCGAATACTCGCTGCCACAGGCCCAACAGGAGGACACCTGGTTCGCCCCTCTGACAAAGAAGAGCCCAAATCGATTGCCTGGTTCCAGTGCGTCGGTTCAAGAGATGTCAACCGGTGCGATAATGCCTATTGTTCTTCGGTCTGCTGCATGTATGCGGTCAAAGAGGCCATGATTGCAATGGAACATGCCCATAATCCTTTGGATGCCGCCATTTTCTATATGGACATGCGGACCTATGGCAAGGACTTTGAGAAATATTACAACCGCGCCAAAGACGATATGGGCATGCGCTTTATCCGGTGCAGGGTCCACAGCGTGGAAGAAAATGAGGACAAGAGCCTTAAGATTCGCTATGTGGACGAACAAGGCAATATCAAGTTTGAAAATTTTGACATGATCGTCCTTTCCGTGGGCATTGAGTCGTCGGCAACCGCCATCGAGTTGGGAAACAAGATGGGCATTGAGCTGGATAAATATAACTTTGCCAAGACGAGTGATTTTACGCCCGTTGCCACGTCAAAGCCGGGTATCTATGTGGCGGGCTGTTTCCAGGGACCGAAAGATATCCCCTATTCGGTCATGGAAGCAAGCGCCGCGGCCGCGGCCGCATCAGTGGACCTGGCACCGGCCCGCGGGCAGTTGAAGAAGATCAAGGAATTCCCGCCTGAGCGGGATGTCTCAGCAGAAGAAACGCGTATGGGTGTCTTTGTTTGTAACTGCGGAATCAATATCGGGGCTGTAGTGAATGTGCACGAGGTAGCCGAGTATGCCAAGACCCTTTCGAATGTGGCCTACGTGCAGGAAAACCTGTTTAGCTGTTCTCAGGACGCCCAGGAGCAACTGGCAGAGATGATCAAGGAACACAATCTCAACCGGGTTGTGGTGGCAGCGTGCTCACCTCGTACCCACGAACCCCTCTTTCAAGAAACCATGTCGAACGCCGGTATCAACAAGCACCTTTTTGAAATGGCCAATATACGCGATCAAGACTCCTGGGTCCACAGTGCAGATCATGATGCAGCCACTGAAAAGGCCAAGGACCTCGTGGCCATGGGTGTGGCCAAGGCCAACTTGCGAGTGGCCCTTGAGCCGATTGAGGTGCCCCTGACCAAATCTACCATGGTCCTGGGAGGCGGACCAGCCGGCATGACCGCAGCCTTGACCATTGCCGACCAGGGTTTCAAGGTCTATCTGGTGGAAAAGAAGGACGTTCTTGGCGGACACGGCCTGAAGATGCGAAAGACCTTTTCCGGTGAGCCGGTCAAGCCTTACCTTGATGATATCGTAAAACGAGTCAATGACCATGAAAACATCGAGGTCTACTTAGGGGCTGAGCTGAAGATGGTCAGTGGGTTTATCGGGAACTTCCACACGGACTTGACCACAGGGGCGTCGTTTGACCATGGCACGGTCGTCATAGCTATGGGTGCCGATTCGACCAAGGTCAAGGAATATCTCTACGGCGAAAACCCGAATGTCATAAAGTGGTTTGACCTGGATAAGAAGATTGAAGAGGATCCGGACTCTATAAAGCAGGCCAAGTGCGCGGTGGCCATCCACTGCGTGGGCTCCAGGGAGCCGGACAGACCTTATTGCAGCAAGATCTGCTGTACCCACGCCGTCGAGAACGCTATTGATCTTAAGGAAATAAATCCCGATCTTGATGTATATATGCTCTACCGTGATATCAGGACCTATGGCAGGCTTGAAGAACTGTATCAAAAGGCCAGGTCCATGGGCATCCTTTTTATTCGTTACGACCTGGACAGCAAACCCAAGGTAGAAGAGGTTGACGGCAAGCTCCAGGTCACGGTTACGGATCATATCCTGGGGCGGCCCATTGTCCTGTCTCCGGATTTCATCACCCTTTATACGGCGATTGCACCTAAGGGGACCGAAGAGATAGCCAATATGTTAAAGGTCACCCTGAACCAGGAAAAGTTCTTCCTGGAAGCCCACATGAAACTGCGACCCGTAGAGTTTTCCACAGACGGGATGTTTGTGTGCGGCATCGCCCATTACCCCAAACCTCTCGATGAGTGCATTGCCCAGGCCCAGGCCGCTGCATCCCGTGCCGTCACGGTGCTGGCACAGGACAAGGTCATTATTGAGCCGATTGTGGCGGCCTTTATAGACAAAGAGGCTTGCAGGGGTTGCGGGCTTTGTGTGGCACTTTGCCCATACGGCGCTTTGGACCTGGAAGATACCGCAGAGGGTCGCAAGGTGCAGTTGATCTCCGCCTCGTGCAAGGGGTGCGGGATCTGTGCGGCCACCTGTTATCGTCATGCCATCAGCATCAATGCTTTTAATGATAATCAGATAGAGGCGCAAATGCACGCGTTCTTAAATAAGTAAGGAGGTGGACCCATGGCAGATTTCCATCCAAAGATTTTGACATTCTGCTGCACGTGGTGAGGCTACTCGGCAGCTGACCTCGCTGGCGTGTCCAGGATGCAATATCCACCCGATATCAGAGTAATTCGGGTAATGTGTACAGGTAGGGTTGACCCGGCCCTGGTGGCCGATGCCTTTGTGAACGGGGCCGATGGTATTTTGGTGCTTGGTTGCTACTTTGGCGATTGCCATTATATCACGGGCAATTACATGGCCAAGACCAAGCTTGATATGGCAAAGGAGATGCTTGCCTATGCAGGACTCAACCCCATAAGGCTACAGTTCCGAAATCTGTCCTCGGCAGAGGGTGCAAGATTTGCCAAGCACAACACGGAGTTTGTGGAGCAGATCAAAGAGATAGGGCCCCTGGGTACGGGGGACAAGATCGGAATGCCCGAACTCAAGGAACAGCTTGAGATTGCCCAGAAGGCCTTGGCAGGGCCAAAACTACGATGGGTCGTGGGCAAGAAGCCCGTATTTATTGATGATGACAAGGGCAACAAGTACGGAGAGGTATTTACGCAGCATGAAATTAACCGGACCCTGAGCGGGATCGTGATAGATGAGATGGCCACACAGTCGATCATGGCGGCCCTTCAGAAGAAGCCGGCTGCTGTAAAAGACCTGGCCAAGGAGTTGGAGATCCCGGCTCCGGAAGCTCTCAAATATGTCCTGGCCTTGAAGCGCAGGGGTTTTGTGGAACTCGATGGTGTGGAGGGTACTTCCCCCATCTACAAATACAAAGAAGCACAAAGTTAAAGAGGGGAGGTGCTGAGGTGGCTGATAAGAAAGTTTTAGTCATGGGTGGAGGTGCTGCTGGTATCCAGGCGGCTTTGTCTGAGGCAGCAGCCGGCAATAAAGTCTACCTGGCAGAGCATTTCCCCAGTGTAGGCGGGGAGCGGATTCCTCAAGACAGGATCATTGCAGACGGCGATGCCTTTAAAGTGCCTGATGTGGCGGCAATAAAGAAAAATGAGAACATTGAGTTTCTCAGTAATGCCGATGTACAGTCTCTTGTTGGTGAAAACGGCCAGTACAAGGCAAAGATTCATTGCCGCACGGCGCGGGTTGACATGGAGAAATGCGATGATTGCGGCGAATGTATCAAGGTATGCCCGATCCATATGTACGATGACTACAATGAGGGCATAGAATGGCGTACAGCCGTAGACTTTTTCAATTCAGGTTCCGGCAATTACAATATCTTCAAAGAGGATATGCCGGTTTGCCAGAGGACCTGTCCGATCAACCTAGATATTCGTACTTACGTTGGCTACATTGCGGATGGAAAGTATGCTGAGTCTCTGGCCACGATCCGAAAGAAACTTCCCTTTCCGCTCAGCGTCGGGCGTATATGTCCTCATCCGTGCGAGGAAGAGTGCAATCGTCAGTATAAGGATGAGCCGATAAGCATTTGTTTTCTGAAGCGATTTACGGGCGACTATGAGATAAACAACAATATTGAGCCCAGGATTCATGTCCCTGAAGAAAAGTATTCCGAGAAGATTGCCATTCTTGGCGCGGGTCCCAGCGGTCTGACCTGCGCGTATCACCTGGCACTGTTTGGATACGAGAACATCACGGTCTATGAGGCCCTGCCTGAGCCGGGCGGAATGTTCCGTGTGGGGATTCCGGAATACAGGCTTCCTGCACACATCTTGGCCAAGGATATTGAGTTCATCACAAAACACGGCGTAGAGATCAAGTGCGGGGTTCGTATTGGTCAAGACATCAGCTTTGATGAGATCAAAGCAAACCACGATGCCGTGCTCATTGCTATTGGCGCCCACAAGGGTACGAGCATCAGGCTCAAGAACGAAGACGCTGAGGGTGTCTTTGACGGGATCAAGCTCTTAAAGGATGCGAATCTCGGCGATGAGTTCCCTATTACCAAGGGCAAGGCGATCGTGATAGGAGGCGGCAATGTGGCTATGGATGTTACCAGAACTGCCCTCCGTGTAGGCTTTGACGAGGTCAACCTGCTATACCGTCGAACCCGCAAGGAATTGCCTGCAAGCCCGTGGGAAGTGGACGCAGCCGAGGAAGAAGGCGTTAAGTTTAATTTTCTTACTGCCCCCCAAGAGGTTGTTGTTAAGGATGGCAAGGCCGTGGGCGTACAATGCCTGAAGATGGAACTTGGTGAACCTGATGCGAGCGGCAGGCGCAAGCCCATGCCCGTTGAAGGCTCTGAGTTTGTCATGGACGCCGACGCCATCTTTGGAGCCATTGGTCAGGTCACGGACAACAGCCTGGTGGATGAAAAATATGGCTTTACCTTTGGCAGAAAGCTCAATTTTGAGGTAAATCCCGAGACCTTTGAAACGAATGTGGAAGGGGTATACGCTTCAGGCGATGCTGCTACAGGCGCAAACATTGCGGTTCGGGCATGTGCGGGCGGCATGAAGGCAGCAGAATCCATTCACAAATATCTGAGAGGGAAGTAACTTTTCCCCCTCACCCAAACCCTCTCCCCACACGGGGGAGAGGGCAGGGTGAGAGGGCGCCAAACCTCAAGTTAATGAGTTACAGAGGAGAGAGGTAAAATGTATATATACGAGAAAAAAGGAAGATACATCATCGACTTTCAGGATATTCCGGCCGCGCGGGCGAAGATGCCGGAGATCCATGTACCGGAGAGACAGGGCAACTTCAAAGAGGTAGAGACCGGCTTCCCGGAAGAGATGGCTGTTGCCGAGGCCAAGCGGTGCCTGAGCTGCCGGCGGTGTCTGGGATGTGCCCTGTGCTGGGCCGAGTGTAAGCCCGAGGCGATCAACTTTGATCTGCCGGACCAGGATTTTGACCTGGATGTAGACAAGGTCATCCTTACCTCAGGTATGCAGCGTAAGGTTGTGCCCATTGCCGGCAATGTCAGCAACAAGCACATGAACGTGGTCACTGATTTGCAGGTGGAGCGTATGCTGGCCGACACGGGTCCGAGCAACGGGCTGATTCTCCGGCCCCAGGATGGCGAGGTCCCGAAAAAGATCGCCTTTGTGCAGACCTTTGGGGCCGTGGATGACAGCGACCGGGATGCGACCCTGATCTTTGGGGTCAACGAGGCCATCTTGGCCCAGAAGAAAATTGAAGGGGTTGATATCAGCTTCATTTCTCCTGCTATGGACGCTTTTAAAGAAAGTGTCGGGGGTGATTTGGACAAGGTCTCCGGCGTCAATTTCATCAACGGCACAGTGGTTGAGGCGGCCGAGGCGGGAGAGAGCAAGGACATTGAGGTCAAGTATGACGCGGGTGGTGAAAAAACCGAGACCTTTGACCTTGTTGTACTTCTGACCCAGTCTGAACTTCCGCCCAGCATTCAAGATGCAGCAAAGATGGTGGGCGTTGAAGTGAACTATGCCAGCTTCCTGGGCAAGGCAGGTGAGATGGTTGAAACAGACAAGCCCGGTGTTGTCCTGGCCCAGAATGTGTAAATAGATGACTTTTCCAAAAACCGTTAATGCCCTAGGAGGAATTTAATGGAAGCTTTAGATCTAACTAATCGACCAAAGAGCAAGTTGGCACTGAAGCCCGAATGGGCAGATGTGTGCTTTACCTGCGGAACCTGTGCCAGCGGCTGCCCGGTGACAGGCGTAGACGGCTGGGACCCGAGAAAGGCAGTCCGCGCCGCGCTGTTGGGCCTGGAACAGGAGCTGGTTGACTCCCGATGGCCTTGGATCTGTACTATCTGCGGCCGGTGTGAGTACATGTGTCCCCAGGGAGTCAACTTGAACGCTCTTCTCAGGTACGCACGTACGCTCCGTGAGCGCGACAAGGTTCCCGGTGTTCTCCACAAAGGGGTGGCCATGTGCCTGGAAAGGGGGAACAACCTTGGTATTCCCGAAACCGACTACCTCTTTCTCCTGGCTGATCTGAGCAAGG
>DAOUTV010000106.1 GCA_030668505.1 Desulfobacterales bacterium
TCGAAGCGTGTGCATTTCAAGGAGCGACCATCCGGCAGCCACGATCGATTGAGCTATGGCATCTCGAACATCCTTGCCATGCACCATCTCTACCACGTAACGGCCTGAGTGGTCTCCGGATTGGGCCTCAACAGAAACGGCAGCAACGCCCGGCACGGCACGAAGGCTTGCCTGGACCTCAGCCTGGGGTGCCTTTATCTCCAAAACGACCTTTGTTTTGTCCTTGCCAACCAATCCTTCCGGTGTGTCTTCAGCCACGATTCGTCCCTCATTGATGATCACAACCCTTTGACAGATCATACTTACCTCGGGAAGGATGTGACTGCTCAGGATGACAGTCTTGTGTCCGGCAAAACCCTTTATCAACTCCCGGATTTCTATCATCTGTTTGGGGTCAAGGCCGATCGTGGGCTCATCCAGGATCAAGACATCGGGATCATTCAAAATGGCCTGGGCAATGCCAACCCTTTGTTGAAATCCCTTAGACATCTTACCTAAAAACTTCTTGCGTACGGATTGCAGCCCGCATTGTTCTGTGACACGGTCCACCTCACTGTTGCGCCGCCCCGCAGGCACGCCTTTAACCTCGGCTACGAACCTGAGATAGGCCTCGGTTCTCATCTCTTTGTACAGGGGAACGTGTTCGGGGAGGTACCCGAGTCGATTCCGAATATCTAGGGAGCGGTCAAAGACATCCAGGCCGTTGATACGCGCAGAGCCGGAAGTGGGTGGGAAAAACCCATTGAGCATTCGAAGCGTTGTTGTTTTACCGGCACCGTTGGGCCCGAGAAATCCGATGATTTCTCCTTTTTTCACCCGAAATGAGACATCCACTACGGCTGGAACAGGGCCAAAATATTTGGTTAAACGATCAACTTCAATCATGGGCTCACTGTATAGGCAAGAATTATACAATCCTTTAACATAATGCATAGAGTCTCTTTGTCAACAGGAGATGCAAGGCTTTTGTGTCTCTCTTTGCAGGGCTAAAAACTGCTTGACGCTCAAAGGGGTTCTGTGGGAAACTTCACCTTTATTTTAGCAAGCGGGTAATCCTAAAGCTTTAATCACTATTGTCTTAATCCGCATTCCCGCATTCCGTATTCTGCAATACAAAGGAGGGGGTCATGGCGATCAATATTGTTGAAAAGATTGATGGATTCGTAAAAGTCAAGCGCGTAATTGTAAGTGTATCCAACAAGAGCGGTCTGGAAAGCTTTATACCATCTCTGCTGGATATCAGCCCCGATATACGCCTATTTTCTACAGGTGGAACTTACAGCAGGATCAATGAGATCCTTGGTGATCGGGCTTCTTCGTGCCTGACTCCTGTCTCTGATTACACAGGACAGCCTGAAACCCAGGGTGGGCTGGTCAAGACGCTTGACTTTAAGATCTACCTGGGTCTTCTCACAGAGACTTACAATGATGCACACCAGCAGGACCTCCAGAGGACTGGGGCTGTTTCCATAGATATGGTTGTGGTTAACCTTTATCCTTTTAAGGAAACCATATCCAAAGAGGGCGTTACGGTGGAACAGGCAAGGGGGAATATCGACATTGGCGGCCCCTGCATGATAAGGGCTTCGGCAAAAAATTTCATCCGGGTTGCCCCGGTTGTCGACCCTGCTGACTATACAAGGATCATCTCTGAGATGAAGGAAAACACCGGCAAAATCTCACTCAAACTTCGTTATGACCTTGCCCAAAAGGCATTTGAACACACCGCTGTGTATGACCGCAATATTGCAGATTTTTTGGGAACCAGATCTCTTGGCGATGTGAGCGGGTGTTATGATATTACCGCCCCTTAGGCGAATCAGATGCTGGAAACTTGATACTTGATACTGGATGTAAGAATCTAGTTTATATTTTTATCCAGCATCAAGCATCCGGGATCCAGGATCGTTTGGAGGACATAACCTGTTGTCCTATGGCTACGAAATCACTATGTAAAAAAAGGAAATTCCGAAACGTAATCATGGAGGGCTAATACGATGGCTGAAGATCTAAAAAAGATGTACAGAACCGTAATGGATGACCACTTTACTCCAAAGATGGAGATATCCTTTGTGGATGATGACAAGCGACAGACCCTCTTCTACGAAAAGGTCGTCTGGGTAGTAGACGATGTCCAAAAGGGTCTTAGGTACGGGGAGAATCCGGGCCAGGAGGCCGCCCTGTATAAGCTGGCAAACGGCAATCTGGTCCTTGGAGAGGCCCAAACCATTCAGCCCGGCAAATACCTGGCTTCTGACATAGAGCTGCTGCAATCCGGCAAGCACCCCGGGAAGACGAACCTTACCGATGCGGACAACTCCTTGAACATCCTTAGATACTTTGTGGACAAGCCGGCCGCGGTAATTGTCAAACACAACAACCCATGTGGGGTTGCCCGGGCCGCCTCCTTGGAGGAAGCATACATCAAGGCGAACATGGCCGACCGTGTGGCCGCTTTTGGAGGTTGCATTGCCGTCAACCGTCCGGTCGACAAGGCCACGGCAGAAGCCATTGCCAACCAATACGCAGAAGTGGTGGTGGCTCCAGAGTTCGATGCAGGGGTCATGGACATCTTTGCCAAGAAGAAGAATCTTCGGGTAGTCAAGATTGGAAATATCAGCCGCTTGCAAACATTTGTAGGTGAACGCACTGTTGAGTTCAAAAGTCTTATTGACGGCGGCATCATCACCCAGTGGTCTTTTGTCCCGCAGGCACGATCCAAGGAAGGCCTTAAGCTCGCCGAATGCGAATTCCAGGGAAAAACGTACCGTATCGAAAGGGAGCCTACTGAGCAAGAGTATCAGGACATGCTCTTTGGCTGGCTGGTGGAATCCGGTATCACATCCAACTCCGTGATATACGTTAAGAACGAGGTAACCGTTGGGATCGGAACCGGCGAACAGGACCGTGTGGGTGTGGCGGAAATTGCCAGGGACAAGGCTTATCGCAAGCTGGCAGACCGCTATTGCTTTGAGGAGCTAAATATCCCCTACAATGAGCTCGCAGACGAAGCAAAGAAAAGGGAGATCGACGAAAAGGTGGCCGGGGAAAAGGGCGGCCTTATAGGGTCTGCCATGGTCAGCGACGCCTTTTTCCCCTTCCGGGACGGCGTGGATGTGGGCCTCCATGAAGGCATCTCCGCGATAATCCACGCCGGCGGCTCCATGAACGACTACCAGTCCATAGAGGCATGCAACGAGGTCGGTGCGACCATGGTGTACACGGGCCAGAGGAGCTTTAAGCATTAGTCCTGTCAGTTGATTGTCGTCAGTTGTCTGTTGTCGGTTATCCCTGGGCACTAAGCAGTAGGCAGTATTGTGTATCCTGTCTCCAGAATCCAGCATCTTGGTGCAACTCGCTATTCAATGTCATTAATCTAAGGGATATGACCATTGAAAGTCCCCCTTTAAAAAAGGGGGATTTAGGGGGATTTTCAAACTCTTCAAAGAAATCCCCCCCGACCCCCCTTTGGCAAAGGGGGGAGATTGGACTCTTAAGTTAATGACATTGACTCGCTATTGACAACGGAACACTGACACTATCCTAAAGGCATTGGATGCCTTCCATAACTTTAGGCACCTTAGCTCACTTTAGTCACTTTAGTTCACTATTCATTCTATCATGATTCCTTCCATCGACGACCACCTGTCGGCACTGTATCGCCTCAGACGCTTTGGGATCAAGCTCGGACTGGCCTCAATTTCCCGCCTGATGAGGGGTCTTGGAAATCCTCAGGATCGTTTTTCCTCCATCCACATCGCAGGAACCAACGGCAAGGGATCGATTGCGGCCTTTCTTTCTTCGGTCCTTGCCCATGGAGGATATAAGGTGGGCCTTTACACGTCTCCTCATCTAGTTCGTTTCAATGAACGAATACAGATCAATGGACGTCCTATTTCCGATAAAGATGTGGCACGAGTTGCAGAAGTGGTTCAGCGGATATACACCCAGGGGGAGCCCCCGACGTTCTTCGAGTGCGCCACTGCCATGGCCTTTTACCACTTCGCCTCGGAAAAAGTGGACTGGGCTGTGCTTGAAACGGGTATGGGCGGCCGGTATGACGCAACGAATGTGGTGCATCCGGAGGTCAGCATCATTTCCAATATCAGCTTGGAACATCAGGAATATCTCGGAAACACTCTTGCAAAAATCGCTCGTGAGAAGGCAGGTATTATCAAGAAGAACGCCGGCATTGTCACAGGAACCCGGCAGAAGAGTGCACTTAAGGTCATAGAGCAGGTAGCTACAGAAAAAGAAGTGCCGTTGTACAGGCTCGGAAAAGAGATCCGGATTCGTAAAAATAAGGAAGGCTCCTTCACCTATCTGGGCATTGGTCGCCGTTGGCCCCAAGTCAAGATTGGAATGATCGGGGACCACCAGGTCATTAATGCGGCTCTTGCCTTGGGTGCCCTGGAACTCCTGCAGAAAAAAGGGTTGTACCTGACTGATGAAGCCGTCTATGAAGGCCTTGCCGCTACCCGCTGGCCCGGGCGTCTTGAGGTTTTTTCAAGGAAGCCGTTCATCCTCTTGGATGGCGCACACAACCCGTCTGCGGTAAGGACGCTCAAGAAGTTCCTGGAAAACTCATTTTCCTCCCGTCGGTTGACCATGGTGGTAGGTGTTTTGGAAGACAAGGCGTGGAAACCCATGCTTCGAGATCTCGCTGGTGTTGCCCACCGTATTATCCTAACCAGACCCCAGTATGAGCGCGCTGCCGATCCCCACAAATTAGCATCATTTCTCCGTCCTCTTAAACAGGACCTGGTCGTCATACCGAAATTGTCTGATGCTATATCCTTTGCTCTTGAAGAGACCAGCAAAGCAGATGCTGTGTGCATCACTGGTTCTCTTTACACCGTGGGTGATGCGAGGGCTTATCTTGATAGCGAAGGTTTCCATTTTTCGTAACTATTATCAGGCCATAAGATAAGTTATGTCCAACAAAACGATACTGGATACTGGATGAATCGAATGCGGATTGCAGATTACTGAATGGGGATTCTTTCCCTTATCCTTTTGATTCCGCAATGCGAAATCCGAAATCCGAAATACTATGATGCTCCTTGCTGATAACTATGTGGATAGGATTGATTTTTTCAGATACCTCCCGCAAACCGATTGTGCAGAGTGCGGGGCCAAGAATTGTATGGAATACGTCGAAGCTTTACGGCGTGGCCTGAAAAAGCCTGCGGATTGTCCTCATCTCTCTGAAACCCTCTACTACCCTTTTCAAGTTGCCCTAAATGCCGACAATCTCCTGCCGAAATTTCCCTGCCTCACTATACCCAGTCCGGGCCCCACGGGATTGATGGAAATCAATACCCCGGACAAAGATAGCCCCATCCTTATCTCTGGGAACAACATTCATACCCAGGACGTGATCACTTCGATACTTGGTACCACAAGAAGCCCCTTTTTTCTCATCTTTGCCGACACCAAGGGAGATACAGTAGATATGGCTGTCATTCTTAAGAACATGACGGCCGAGGTAATCAGCAAAGAGGTTGCCAAATCAGGAATTCACGAAAGGGCTTCTCATCAGGAAATCATCATCCCAGGCCTGGCCGCGGCTATGAGTTATGAAATAGAGCAATCAACAGGCTGGAAAGTCACAGTGGGGCCAATCTGTGCCGCTGAACTGCCCCTGTTTTTGGCCGACAGATGGCTCCCCCCGGCACGTGATTGAAGTCATGTTGAGCTGCTTGTTTGGTGGAGTTATTTAAGAGCATGAGCAAGAATTTAGACCCTAATTGAACGATGCTCAATTAGGCGGAATTGGGTGCCTGCTATCTATCATTATTGAATTTTACTTTCTACTATACTTACCGACATTTGCTCCACTACTTCTTTTCCATTTTGCCTGACAACCAACAGGATACCGTTTTCACCTGTTGGAAGGATGCCAGGGTATATGCTTGATTCGGTTGCCTCTACACCTGGATCTCTGATGGGGGGGCGTGCTAACAGTTTATAAGGTGAGATCACTTTTGAAAAAGTATCCCCGGCAGGAATGATATCGGGAGGTATCGTTAAATTTCTAATATCCTCAGGTTTAATGCCTTTAAATACAAAGACACCATACCGGCGGCCATTATGAATATAACGTGTCTTGTTCCAGTCAATTTCAAAATTCTTACCCGTTCTGTTGGTGACACTAAGGCGAAAAGAAACGAAAAATTTATGGCCACTAGTTAGTGGCTCTAACTGGACCTCATAGTATTGATTGCCGGTGGCTTGAACTACGGGACTGCTTATCCAAACCTTTGCCGGGGCACATCCTGTGAAAACAAATAGGATAAAGATGATACTTAATGCCACCTTTTTTTCCATGGGCCACCTCCCTGGCGGTATAATTTGTGAATAATGATTACCCGGGCTTTCCTCTTTTTGCTCATCCTTTTCTCTCACACCTTGAGCCTTCAATTACCATCGATCACGCCGATCA
>DAOUTV010000245.1 GCA_030668505.1 Desulfobacterales bacterium
AAATGGCCGTCAGAATAGGCAAGGAGACGAAGACATCCCCTGAAAGCTGGCTATACATGCAGGCCAAGCTGGACCTCTGGAATGCACAACGAAAGCAGGCCAAGGTAGAAGTGTTCAAAAGAATTGCAGCGTAATGTGCTGCAGTCGTCAAATCGGCGATTCGTGGCCGCATGGATAACCTTGTGAAACAGATCGAAAATGATAGTATTTTCTGAATTGCCTTATTCTATTCTATCTGTTAGGGTGGCGGCAACATAAAATATTGATAGGAGAATATGATGAAAAAAGTTTTGATTTTTCTGGCGGTTGCTGTCCTTTTTGTAACTTCATGTAAAATAACACAGGCACAGAAACCTGAGCCTGCTGTAAAAAAAGAAATCACAAAGGCAGATCTTAAAACAGAAGATGACAAAGTGAGTTACAGTATCGGCTTTTCAATGGGTTCATCTTTCAAGAAAGATGAATTAAAAATGAATCTTGAAGTTTTTCACAAAGGTATTGAAGACGGCTTCACGGGTGGCAAGCAGATTCTAAATGAACAAGAAATTAAAAAAACAATGATGGCTTTCCAGCAGAAAATGATGGCCAAAAAACAGGCAGAACAAATGAAACAAAGGGAAGAAAGAAAGAAACAAGGGGAAGCAAATATAGAAAGAGGGAAAAAGTTCCTTGAAGAAAACAAGGCAAAGCAGGGTATTGTTACACTTGAAAGTGGGCTTCAGTATAAAATATTAAACAAAGGAACTGGAGCTTCTCCAAAAGCAACAGACACTGTTAAATGCCACTATAAAGGAACAACAATTGACGGAAAAGAATTTGACAGCTCATACAAACGCGGAGAACCTGCTACGTTTGCTCTCAATAGAGTAATAAAAGGTTGGACAGAAGGCCTCCAGCTCATGAAAGAAGGTGGGAAATGGCAATTCTTTATCCCTTCAGAACTGGCTTATGAAAATAGAGGGGCAGGACAACATATCGGACCCAATGAAGTACTTATCTTTGAAGTTGAACTTCTTGGAATAGAAAAACCAAAAACAAAAAAATTAGAGGAAAAAGGTTAATTTTATCATAATACCTTAACCCAACAAGCCCGCCCGGTGTTCGCCTGAGGCGTAGCCGATGGCGGACAAGCCGGAACTAAAACAAGAATTAATCACGAAAGCACGAAAGTTTGCCTCTTCTCAAGGCGTAAAGCCGCAACACACGAAAGCCTGAATGATATTTTATTTCGTGCTTTCCCTGGCCCAGACCTGGCCCAAAGGCTTAGTGGGCGGCTGATCCGGACACGTAGCGCCAGGGCAGGCATCCTTTCGTGCTTTCGTGATTAAAGTGTTATGGTTTTTGAAACAGCTTTTTGCATGATAAAAAGATTCATGCAGTATGTTGAAAAAGGAATGAAATCAACATGCCCTATTTCACGACTCAAGATGGTTGTCGTATTTACTATGAAACTCAAGGCTTTGACCAAAATGCCACCTATCGTTCTTCAACCTTGCCCGGGAACGAAGCACTGCTGCATGGCAGAGCCCCCGCCCTTCAGGCCGAAGAGATTCAAACATTAAAACCGGTAGTTGTTTTTCTAAACGGCACCATGCAAACAACAGTGTACTGGAAAACTCATGCCCTTGCCCTTAAAGACAGGTTCCGTGTGCTTGTGTACGATGCCAGAGCGCAAGGACAAAGCGATCTGGGCGAGGTAAAACTTTCGCTGGAAGGCCACGCCGAAAACCTTGCTGAATTGCTCAAGCATCTGGGGGTTGAAAAAGTGAATCTTGTAGGGATGAGCCATGGGGCCAAGGTTGCACTTGCATATGCCGCTAATTTCCCCGAATGTGTTGCCCGGCTTGTGTTGTGCAGTGTCGGTGCAAAACATAGCTGTCGTGCAAGCCTTTGCGTGATGTCGTGGCTGGAAATACTGAAAAGTTCCGGTCTCGAAACATTGGCGTGGGCTTTACTTCCTGTTGTTTTCGGGGAAAATTTTTTACAGCAAAAGGAAGGAACCCTGGACAATATCGTTAAAGCCATCGTCAAGAGAAACTCAAAGGAAGCGCTTATTGCCCAACTCGAAGCGATGACCGCTTATCCCCCACTTTCTAAGATAGTGCGAAATGTCCATATCCCCTCCCTTGTTATTTCGGCCTCCGATGACCCACTTGTGGCAGAAGAAGGGGCAAGAAAGCTTGCGCTGCTTTGCAATGGACAGCATACACATCTCAACGGAATCGGACACTCCATCCCGGCTGAGGCTCCGGAAGTATTTAACAAAACCATATTGCAGTTCTTATGTTCTAATGCATGACAGCCTGGATAATAAATGGCTCTGTATTGAGCTTCCTTCTATAGAATACATGGAGGCATGGAAGCTTCAGACTGATCTGGTGGCTGCAAGAAAAGACAAGATCATTGACACAAATGTGATCTTATTGTTGGAGCATCCCCCTGTCTTTACCCTTGGTCGCAGGGGTGGGCTGAACAACCTGACGGTATCCGAGGATTATCTTGAAAAAGCAGGAATTCCAGTAATCCGGGTGGAGCGTGGCGGTAACATTACTTTTCATGAACCTGGCCAGCTCGTCATGTATCCCATCGTTGACCTCAACCTCTCCGGGCTAAGAGTGGTCGAGTATGTTGAAAACCTCGAAGAAGTGATGATTCGGTCTGCTTTTGACTGGGGAATCAAGGCTGAAAGGAATCCCATCAACAGGGGGATATGGGTAGGCAACAATAAGCTCGGTAGCATCGGCATAGCTATCCGCCGGGGAATTTGTTTCCATGGCATTGCATTTAACGTCAATTGCTCACTGAAGCCTTTTGGCTGGATAAACCCATGCGGTCTTCAGGATGTAGGGATAACATCGATGGAGCGTGAGGTTTCACATAAAGTATCCATGAATGAAGTACGTGATAGCGTAAAACGCCACGTCCAGGCAGTTTTTGGTATTGAGCTTGTCATGACAAGCTTGATAGAACTGCAAAGTATATTAGCCACAGACCCACACGGACATACACAGACTTTTTCCCTGCGGAGTTCGCAGGGAAAAAATAGTCATCGCTGACGCGATATGGGGAGGTTGCCAAGGGAATTGTCCATGTCCGTCTCCGTGAGTCTGTGGGTATTAATAAATGGATATCAACGAATTGACATATCAGATCAACGGCGCTATCTTTGAAGTAAATCGTGTACTTGGGGCCGGATTTCTGGAAAAAGTGTATGAGTATGCCTTGTTGCTTGAGCTATTGGACAGGGGGCTCAAAGCCCAGAGTCAACACCCGATTAAGGTTACATACAAGGGGAAGGAAGTCGGGGAGTATTATGCGGATATCGTCGTGGAGAACCAGGTCATTTTGGAAATTAAGGCAGTTGATTCATTACAGAAAATCCACGAGGCCCAGTTACTGAACTACCTCAAGGCCACAGGATACAAGATCGGCCTTTTGGTTAATTTTACTCATCCAAAGGCAGAAATAAGGCGATTCATACTGTAACTGCCGACAAGACAGCCTTTTTTCTCTGCTGCCATCGGCAGGGGGAAAATGTCTGTGTCTGTCCGTGTGTGTCTGTGGCTAATCAGGAATTAAAAATGCATGTGCGAAAACCCCGCTGGTTGAAGCGGAGCCTTCCAACGGGGTCCACATATGAAAACGTGAGGGCCAGGCTAAAGAAAAGCAGGCTTCACACAGTATGCCAGGAAGCCAAATGTCCCAACATGTGGGAGTGTTTTTCCCAGCAGACTGCAACCTTCCTGATTATGGGACCCTATTGCACGCGCAACTGTCGTTTCTGTGCGGTGGCACACGGTCCGATAGGCCCTCCCGATCTCGGTGAACCGGCCAGAGTGGCCGAGGCCGCGCAAAACATGCGATTGAGC
>DAOUTV010000158.1 GCA_030668505.1 Desulfobacterales bacterium
AGTATCCCGTGTAATATCAATAAGTTGGGTGCGATTTTTCGTGGCCTTAGAGACATCCTTGTTGTTTACCACACAACCCCCCGCGTGGCCGCTTGCTTTCATGCTACCACGCGCCGATAATGCACCCTGAGACCCCTTCTAGCGCAAGGGTTGAGATCGCATGAAAATTAACAAAAAAATGGATTTCCAAAAAAAAGTTGATTTTTTTCGGTGCTTATATCGGAATTCCAGGAGAAAAGGGTTGTGACGTGTGTCAGGGTTAAGTTGAAAAGCGATATACATGCGATTGATATTGGTTGTGCAACCGGTCGGCTCTTCTTGTAGATGGGAGCCAAAATATGGTATTGACATAATGTAATCGTTGACCAGCAAGTGGTGAACCACAAAAAATTGTGATGGCAAAATATTTGCTCACGGAGGACACATGATTGATCATAGACCTTTGTTAATGCCCCTTACGGACAGGTTTCGCCTTGTTTTTTTATTGACCGGACTTTGCCTTTTTTCCCTTTTCAATGGTTATCTATATGCGGCAACAGAATTAGGTGCTCCAGCTCAAAGCAGAACCGATGTCATTAAGAGTCCATTGATAGATCGGATCATCCCTTCCAAACCCTATGATCTGTTTGTGGTATTGAAAAATGGGCTTACCATATTGATTCGTGAGTCTCACGGATCAAAAGTAGTCTCTTCTCAGGTATTGGTTAAGACTGGATCTATTTATGAAGGGCAGAGGATGGGAGGCGGGCTTTCTCACTACCTGGAGCACGTGGTTTCAGGCGGCACAACTTCAGAGTTTACCGAGACACAGTTTAAGGAGCGTCTTCAGGCCATTGGAGGGGCTGCCAACGCATATACGAGTTATGGCCATACTGTATATTTTGTCAACACTACGAGGGAACATCACAATGAGGCCCTGTCACTGCTATTGGCCTATGTAAACGACTGTCAATTTAATGAAACCGAATATCAGAGAGAAAAGGGGGTGATTCTCCAGGAATTTCAGATGGGCGAGAACGACCCGACCCGCCAGCTCTGGTACTTATTCATGAAGACAGCGTATCGCAAGCATCCGGTGCGATATCCGGTTATTGGGGAAAAAGAGGTCTTTCTCAAAATGGACAAAGAGGATCTCATAGCACATTATCGCCGATGGTATACTCCAGAAAATATGGTCGTTTCAATAGCTGGAGACGTAGACAAAGAGGAAGTACTCAAAACAGTGCTCGGTATAGCTGGACCCCTAAAACGCGCTCCGGATCCACCATATGTTCTTCCGGAAGAACCATTCCAGCTCATCCAGTTCAGAGTGGAAAAGAGCTTTCCCATAGCTAGGATTACACAGGCGCAAATTGGCTTTCGAACAGTTGCGTTAACCGATCCAGACCTTTATCCCCTTGATCTGCTGGCAGTTGTCATGGGTGATGGCCGCACTTCAAGACTGTATCAAACAGTACGCGATAAAATGGGCCTAGTCCTTTCAATCAGAGCAGGGAGCTGGACACCTGCATTTGCAAGGGGCCAGTTTTTTGTTTCTATGGATCTCGAGTACGAAGATCTATCGAAGGCTATTGATGCGGTTTGGAATGAACTCTCAGATATTCAGAAGAACTCGGTAAATAAGGAAGCTTTGGAACGTGCCAAACAAAAAGTAGTGGCGGACCATATCTTTGATCAGGAGTCTGTAGAAAGACAGGCCGGGCAGCTTGCATTAGATATTGTATCCTCAGGTGATCCCTATTTTGGCGATAACTATGTGTCAAGGATACGAGAGGTTACCCGTGAAGATGTGATGCGGGTGGCCAAAAAATATTTTCAAAGGAACCGTATGACCATTGCGGTAATCAAGCCGCCTGATTTAGCATCGGAGGCTCGGGGGTTGTCGTCACCTGACCCTGGCTTGCAGCAAACAGCTCATAAGATCATACTACCAAATCGTATGACCCTTCTTGTGAAAAGGAATGCCGCTGCCCCCATTGTTACCTTAAAGTTTATGGCAAAGGGGGGGCTTAGGTTTGAGCCGGTCGAAAAGGCCGGCATTTCACACTTTATGGCATCGCTATTAACCAAGGGGACCAAGAATAGGTCCAAGATCGAGATTGCAAAAACCGTCGAAGATCTGGGCGGATCGATTGGGTCGAGCTCCGGACAACATGTGGTGAGCGTCTCTGTTTCTGTCCTAAGAGAACATTTCGACATTGCTTTGGACTTGCTTTCCGATGTGGTTCTCCACCCCACATTTCCAGAAGCTGAAATCAAAAAACAGCGCAGGGAGACTCTCTTAGCCATCCAAAGACTCGATGAACACTGGATTACAGAAATTAGCCGTCTCTTCAAGCGGCATTATTACCGCAAGCATCCCTACCGAAACGATGTGTTGGGCTCTGCCAAAGCAGTGGAGAGATTTTCCGATACGGACATCAGAAATTTTTACGATTCGATCATGATGCCCAACAATGCTGTTTTGGCAATATACGGTGACATTGAACTCGAGACGGCAACCTCCTGTGTTGAAAAAGCCTTCAAAGATTTTCAGCCCGGTATTTTGGAACAGCCCATCATTGAGATGGAAACACAAAATATTTTTCAGGACGAAACCTTTGAGGTGCTCAACGAAAAGACTTCGGCGGCCATCTTGGTAGGGTATAATGGCCTGACGCTTGCCGACCATGACCGCCCAGTAGTGGATGTGCTGGACGCCATTGTTTCGGGCATCCGATATCCCAGTGGGTGGCTGCACGATGCCCTGAGAGGAGGGGACAAAAGTCTGGTCTATTTGGTGCATGCTTATCCCGCCTTTGGGATTGATGGCGGGTATTTCGGGATAGTGGCCCAGACCACTCTCGATAATTGTGAAGAGGTTATCAAGATTATTACGGATAAAATGGCCTTGATTCAAGATATAGAGGTGGACCCAACAATCTTAGAGCGAGCCAAGATGATGTGCATCACCACCCATGATATCAGCCTGGAAAGGATTGCGTCTCAGGCCTCAAGTGCCGCTGTCAATCAAATCTTGGGGTTGGGCTATGATTATGACAGTAGGTATGTAGACCTCATTCAGCGTGTCAGTGCGGGGGATGTCCTGCGGGTGGCGAAAAGACTTTTTTCCCACCATCTGATCGTGAAAACAAAGCCAAAAGGCCGGTAAAATTCCTGTGATTTTTTATTTGTAAATCGAAAATCGACTGTAATGATGCCTAATGCCATATGCCTCATGCAAGACGTCAGAGATCCAATCCATTTTTCTGGAATTCCGATATAAGGCTCAACCGGATCATTGACAAAAGACCACTCAAATGTTATACGGAAAACGGCTGAAGATTAAACAATTTGTGATATTATCTTGCCATTTAAAGGGCTGGGGTCTAACTAGTTTCCATCCATATTCGATTTGGACACATGGCCTGGAGATAAGTGAAGCCTCCCTGTGCTCCCGCACAGGGCATCCTGACTGTGTCTCAGGATGGCGGAACTCGCCGAAGCAATAATAACCCGCCTTCGCTAAGGCTATGGCGGGTCACCACGCCATTTCAGCCGCCGTAGCCATGTGGCTACTATGGCGAAGTCGGCTCATCCCCGTGCTTCCGCACGGGGCATTCTGGCGAAGGTGAGTACTATCGAAAATATTTTGCGAAAGGAGTAGTATTATGAATCGTACGGTTAGGCTGGTAGTAACCGCATTTTGCCTTTTTACATTGCCAGTATTGTTTGCTGTCGGGTGTGGTGGCGAGGACATAGAGGAATCTGCCCTTCATAAGCCAACACCCGAGAAAGCCGTTGAGAAAATTGAACCAAAGAAGGGTTTTTCACATAAGCCAAGTCCTAATGATGCCATAGCGATGCTTAAGGCTGGTAACAAGAGGTTTGTTGAGGGTGTGTCGGAACACCCTCATACCGATTCCGCTCGTCTCATTCAGGCCGGCAAAGAGAATCAGGGAGATCATGCCTATGCCACAGTCATTACATGCTCTGATTCCCGTGTCCCAGTGGAATACATCTTTGACGCAGGCATCATGGATATTTTTGTTATTAGGGTTGCAGGCAATGTCTGTGATGTGGATGAGATTGGATCAATCGAATACGGTTTGGCCCACGTGCATACGCCTGTTCTAGTGGTCCTGGGTCACACCCAGTGCGGCGCAGTAACTGCCGTGACTCACGCGCTCCACGGGAAAGGACATTCCTTAGAGCGCAATATTCCGCCTTTGGTTGACAACATTGAGCCGGCTGTGCGTCGTGCTATGAGTAACCACCCTGATTTACACGGCGAAGAAATTATCCTGCACGCGATTGAAGAAAATGTATGGCAGGGGATTGAAGACCTCTTCATGAACAGCCCTGCCACAAGGGACCTCGTGAACAGCGGGGCGGTCAAGGTGGTTGGGGCTATTTATGATGTCAGCACCGGGAAAATCGACTGGCTTCCCGAATTAAGGGTTAGCGACATTCTTGTGAAGGTAGAAGCGAATCCTGAACGTGCGATGAAGCTTATCGTCTCTGAAGGCGCCACTGAAGGCGGTAACCATTAAAGGCCGTTCGCTGATTTCCCGCTACGCCAAAACATATTAGCAAAAAACGTTATAATGAGCGCTCAAAGGAATTTTTGTTTGGGCAACTGCCAGTCAAATATAAAAGGCAGGGTCAAATGGCCCTGCCTTTGTTGATGACACTGTTTATGATTTTTATTGTGGAACTTGCTGGATCTTAATGCTTTGATGTTTAAACAAACATGTACACCCGGATAATTTAGGGCACACGTTTTGCTGAAGAATAACCCAAACTGTTCGGGATGTCCCGCCACAGGTTGGAATAATGATAAATAAAGTCAAAAATCTATCACAGTCACAGGAAAGCCCCTTTAAGGGCGTCCTATTGGCCTATTTTATCATTTTGTTTCACGTTGTTTTGATTTTCGTTCTCGGTGTCCTTATGCTGTTTTTCAGGAGTATCGTCAACTTTCTGCCATGGATAATAGCGAGCGTGGGTGTCCTTATCGTTGGAGCATGGTATCTCTGGTGGCACCGTGTGAAAAAACGTGGCAAGAAATTATCGGATAGCCTCAAGGATCCCGTCTTCCAGGGCCGCTCTGTAGAAGTGACGTTGCTAGGAGGGCTTGCAAGTTTGAAACTGGGACAGCCCCAAGGACCACCGGCTATTGATTATATAGCCCCTGATGAGCCCAAGCAACTTGTGGACCCAGCAATCCTTAGGGCTCAGGAACTTAACAAACTTGCACACCTTCTAAGGGAAAATTTGATTACCATGGACGAATTCCTAAATGCCAAAAAGGATCTGATGGGTAAGTGGCGAGACTAGGGCTGGGATATGTTTTAGGAGGTATTCCCTCAAACTCTGCTTATTCTCTGCCTATCATTTCCATCATCCTCTCTAACCATTGATTTCGGTCACATTCATCATCAAACAAGTACGGGGCCACGCTCTCTATCCTTTTCCTGATTA
>DAOUTV010000246.1 GCA_030668505.1 Desulfobacterales bacterium
CTTGATTTCTTCGGAGTTGGTGGAAACGCCCTTCGACAGGCCGGCGTTCACCTAATGGTTGACAATTCCCAAATAGCTGTCGTCGGGATTTCAGAGGCCTTTTTGAAGTTCAAGATCATTCTGAGTGCTCTCAGGATTGTCAAGAAAGGGCTAAATAGACTTCGCCCTGCCCTCCTGATTTTGATTGATTTTCCGGACTTTAACCTGCACGTTGCCACTGTGGCCAAGAAACTGGGTATCCCTGTCTTGTATTACATTAGTCCGCAAGTATGGGCGTGGCGCACGGGAAGGGTAAAAAAGATCAAGAATGTGGTTGATCATATGGTCGTGATCTTCCCTTTCGAGGTAGACTTTTACAAGAAATCAAATGTCCCCGTGACCTTTGTCGGGCATCCCTTACTGGACAGCGTGACGTCCAAGACATCAAGGGAGAAAAAGAAAAATCTCAAGGGAGACAGCTTGCTGATCGGGCTGCTGCCTGGAAGCCGAAACGGGGAGATTACGCGTCACCTTCCCACCATGGTCCAGGCGGCAGATATTCTTTCGGAACAACTTTCAGGTATCCGCTTTGCCATACCTGTGGCCTCTACGGTGGACACAACCCTGGTAGAGGCCATCGTAGAGGGAGGAACCGCCGCAAGGCCTTTGATCCTGCGTGATGGGCTTAGAGACGTACTGGATGAGGCTGCATTGGTTATAACAGCTTCTGGGACCGTGACATTAGAGGCGGCCATAGCGGGAACGCCCATGATCATCGTGTATAAAGTATCGCCCCTCAGTTACTGGCTTGGAAAGCGCCTGATTCGCGTAAAACATATCGGCATGGCCAACTTGGTTGCTGATAGACCGATCGTGCCGGAGCTGATTCAGCACGAAGCATCGGCTGAAAATATTGCCAACCGGGCGTTACAGATGCTCAGGGACGAGAAAGGGCTTGCTGAAATCAGGTGCCAGCTGCGTCACGTTGCACTGAGCTTGGGCGCTCCAGGGGCCTCCAAACGGACTGCAGAGGTGGCCATCAGGTTGCTTGCGGGGCACTAAAGGGGGCATTTAAATTTCGGATTTCGGAATACGGAATGCGGAATGAAAAGAATGGGAATGGAAATCAGCTCGTAGGGTGGGCGTTGCCCACCAAAAAAGGTGTATCATTGTTGTTGTTGGGCGGTGCCCACCGTACTATCTACTATTTTGAGGTTACATCGAAATGACGTGTCACGTAAATCCGCATTCCGCATTCCGCATTCCGAAATCGAATAGGTTGAAGTGGTGGCTGGTCGGCTGGCTCGGAAAAGGTTTGGTGAACCTGATTTGCAGCACGATGCGGATTCGGGTTGTTGACTTTGAGAAGGCTAGGGCGAAGATCGAGTCAAGGAGATTTATCTTTGCCTTTTGGCATTCAAGAATACTTGTGCTCAGCTACCTTTACAAGCGGTTGGGTGCTGCCATACTTGTAAGCAGATCCAAGGACGGGGAGATTATTGCACAGATACTGAAGCGTCAAGGACATAAAACAATCCGAGGGTCCACCTCACGGCACGGAGTTCGTGCCTTGGCAAGGTTAATCAGGATTCTTAAGGAAGAGGTTCGTCCTGGGGTTGTGGTCCCGGATGGTCCAAGGGGACCGCGGTACAAGGTTCAGCCCGGTATCATAACTCTGGCTCAAAAGACAGGACACCCTATTGTACCTCTCAGCTACAGCGCTAAAAGGTTAAAGGTTTTTGCCAGCTGGGACCGTTTTATACTGCCTTATCCATTCACTGAGGGTAGCATTGTCTATGGCACACCTATCTCAGTGCCGGGGAACATTGATGGAGAGGGGCAAGAGGTTTGTCGCAAAAGGGTAGAAGAGGAGCTCAATCGAATTACAAGAACAGCGGATCAATACTATGGTCACAGGATAGACTAACACCCAAAGTGAACTAAAGTGAGCTGAAGTGAACTAAAGTGCCTAAAGTCAAAGGAGTAAATTAGCTTTTTAAGAAAGGCTTTTTCAGGTTCTCAACTTTAGCTCACTTTCCAGTACTCCCAATTGGGGATAAGCCCCTAAGTTCAAACCCTTTCGTGTTTTGTGGGCAATATGGCTAAGAACAAAAAGCACAGCGCAGATTTATCAATAACTTACCGGAGAATTTTGGAGCTTGTAAAATCACACTGGCCTCGTCTCCTTATAGCCATGTTGTGCATGATGCTGGTGGCATCGTTGACTGCAGCAACGGCCTATCTTGTAAAGCCTGTGCTGGACGAAATATTTTTCAAGAAAGATTTGAGAATGTTGAATATCCTTCCACTTGCCCTCATCGTGCTCTACGTGTTGAAAGGCGCATGCTTTTTTGGACAGGCTTATCTTATGAAGTATGTGGGGCATAGCATTATCAAACAATTGCGTGATGAGTTGTGCAGTCACATTCAGACGTTGCCGCTCTCTTTTTTTCACAAACATGAGACAGGCATCTTGATGGCAAGGATTACAAATGACGTTAGCATTGTTAAGGGGATGGTCTCTGATGCTGTCACCGGAGTGTTAAAGGATTTCTTTACCATTATAGGCTTGCTGTTTGTTATCTTTTACCGCGACTGGAAACTTGCCTTGATTGCAATCACGGTCTTTCCTGTAGCCTTAGTCGCTATTGTGAGATTCGGGAGACGAATGCGGTACCTGAGTACCCGGTGCCAGGAAGCTATTGCCGACATGAGTTCCTTTTTACACGAGGTCTTCACGGGCAACAGGATCGTGAAGGCCTTTGGGATGGAATCCTATGAAAGCAGGCGTTTTTTTGAGAAAACCCTTCGATTGTTCAAGTATGAAATAAAAGCGGTAAGGATTAGATCCATGTCTTCGCCCATCATGGAACTGCTGGGCGGCATCGGTATTACCTTTATTATTTGGTATGGGGGATACAAAGTCATCACGGGGGCTTCAACACCCGGAACCTTCTTTTCTTTCATGGCCGCCCTTATAATGTTGTATTCGCCTGTCAGGAAAATCAGCCCTCTGTACAATACCATCCAGGAAGGCCTGGCTGCAGCCGTTCGAATCTACGACATTCTTGATACTGAATCGGATATTGTAGAACGTGATGACGCGACCAAACTTGAGTCGGTCCCACATTCAGTCGTATTCCGAAATGTTTCTTTCAAATATGAAGACCAGATGGTCTTAAAAAATATCAGCCTTGAGGTCGAAAGTGGTGAAATTATAGCCCTGGTGGGCATGAGCGGCGGTGGCAAGACCACCCTGTCGAATTTGATTCCTCGTTTCTATGACGTAACCGAAGGTGCGATCCTCATTGACGGACATAATGTCCGGGATTTAGCCATTGACTCTCTTCGAAGCCAGATAGGCATAGTGACTCAAGAGCCCATTCTTTTCAATGATACCATTCGAAACAATATCGGTTATGGTAATCTTGATGCGTCAGAGGCTGACATCATTGCAGCTGCCAAGGCCGCTTACGCTCATGATTTCATTGAGGGGTTTCCCGACAAGTTTGATACGGTGGTCGGCGAACGCGGAGCGCGGCTTTCCGGAGGGGAAAAGCAACGAATTTGCATTGCCAGGGCGCTTTTGAGAAATGCGCCCATCCTAATCCTGGATGAAGCTACCTCTTCCCTGGATAGTGAGTCGGAACTGGCAGTTCAGGGTGCCCTAGAAAACCTGATGAAGGGCCGGACGACCTTTGTGATCGCCCACAGGCTTTCCACTATTCGGCACGCTGATCGGATCATCGTGATTGTGAACGGTAAAATTATAGAGGAGGGCAAACATGAAGAACTCTTAGCCCTCCATGGAGAGTATTGTAAACTTCACGAAATGCAGTTTAAAAAAAACAATCATGATGAAATCGTAAAAAGTGTTTCGTGAAC